>NZ_LZKY01000192.1:0-607 GCF_001673055.1 Mycobacterium sp. 1245801.1 | reverse complement strand
CATGCCGGATCGCCCGGCCCGAGCTGGTTGGTGATGTACTCCAGCAACTTCCGGTCGGTGGCCGACGCCACCCAAGCCTTGAACTCGTCGCCAGAACCCGTTGGCTGCGGGGCGGGTTGCGCCTCCGCCGGGGTGGCGGTGGCGTAGGCGTATCCCTTCGGCGGGATCAGCGTGGCCATCTGGTCGAACGAGATCCAATAACCGAACGGGGAGAACCCGGGGTCGGCGATCCACAGCGCGCGCGCATCCGGGTCGATACCCATGATCGCCACATAGTGGTACACCGTGCCTCCCGAATAGTTCGGGCTCACAGAGCCTTTAACGCCGCGCGGGTAGTTCGAAGGCGGCGCAACGATATTCGCCACCACCCCGTAGCCGGCGTTCAACGAGTTGCTGACGTCCGCCCAGAGTTGGTCCCGCTGCGCCTGTGTCGGCGGGTCGTTCGGCATGTACCGCACCGCATACTGCCCGTCCGGTAGCCGCGGCTGCAGCGCGCGCAGAACCCAACTGATGTCGTCGGTTCCGTTAACGTTGGTGCCGATCTGCGCGATCAGGTCGCTTTCGCTGGCAGCCTGCTGACGACCGCTCAGCACAACTTGCGTGGACG
>NZ_LZKY01000191.1:0-7811 GCF_001673055.1 Mycobacterium sp. 1245801.1 | reverse complement strand
TTGTCGAAGATGGCGAGATAGTGGTGGGCGTGGCGGGCCAGGCGGATGACGTCGGACATCGGTAGCAGGGTGCCGGCGGCGGTGAGGGCTGTGCCGGTGTTGCGTTCGAGGTCCTCGAGTGTGGTGGTGAGGATGATGGAGGCCGGTAATCCGTTGTGTTGGCCGAGTTTTGCGCTGGCCAGCAGGGCGCGTAGGGCGGCGTTGAGGCCGTCGTGGTGGCGTTGGGCGGTGCTGCGGGTGTCGCGTTGCACCGCGTCTTGGGGCGGGGCGCCGTCGATGACCGGTGTGTCGTCGTCGGGGTTGCACATGCCGGGGGCGGCGAGTTTGGCCAGCACCGCCTCGAGGGTGGCGCGGGCTTCGGGCGTCAGCCATCCGCTCAGGCGCGACATGCCGTCGGTTTGTTGGTTGCCGAGCACCAGTCCGCGCATGCGCGCGCGGTCGGCGTCGGTGTAGGTGCCGTCGGGGTTGAGGCAGTCCATCAGGCGGCGGGCCAGTGTGGCGAGTTGGTCGGGGCGAAATTGGGTGGCCGTGGCGGCCAGTTGCTTTTCGGCGTGTTCGCAGGTGTCGAGGTCCACGGCTTCGGGCAGGTGGTGGAAGAACCGCCGGATCACGGCCACGTGGTCGGCGCCGATCGCCCCATCTTGCTGGGCCGCGGCGGTGGCGGGCAGCACCGGCGCCAGCGGCTCGCCGGTCAGCGTGCGGCGCGGGCCCAGATCGGCGGCCTCGGCGATGCGGCGTGCGGCCTCGGCCCGGGTGATGTGCAGCCGGTCGGCCAATACCCAGGGCAGCTTGCCGCCCAGTTCGGCCGGATCCGCTTGCTCGCCAAGCTGGTTGATGAGTTGGTGGCTTGGCGTCTGGAGCTTGCGGGTTGCGCATTCGAGCTTTTCCAACAGTGCCAGGCGTTCGGGGTTGGTCAGCGCCGCATAGGAATGCTGGTGAAAACGAGCGGCCGCAGCGCACAACGCGTCAGCGTCGGCCTGAATCTGCTCCCGGTCATCTATCGAACTCATGTTCGAATGCCAGAACGGGCCACCGACAAAAAGCGCTCCCCTGAAACCACTGAAACAAAAGAGGCACAAGTGATTTGGGCTTGCCGGTTCAACGCGTCAAAGCGTGGACCATCGCGCCTATTGCGTCGCCGAGAACAATGAGTCCAAGCGGCAACCGCGCTGCGGCGCGGTGCGCGATTGGATAGAGGTGGGTGAGTGCCATGGCCTCGTTGCTCACGGCCTGCAGCGGGTTCCTGCTCGCCGTCTTGTGGATGGATTTGATCTTCGACGTCCAGGTACTTCGGTATCGGAAGGCCACGACCGAACTGCCCGAGGCCGTGCTCGCTTCCATCGCGGCGTATTACCACCGCGCGACCACCGCGTCTCGGCCGATGAGCCGATTGATCGCACTCGTCATGCTGACCCTGGTGGGAACGCTGGTGCTGCAGGCCGCGCGGGGCCACGATCCCGGTTGGCTGCTGGTGACGTCGGCCGCGCTTGCCGGCATTCCGACCATGTTGGCGTTGACGCACACGGTTCCCGATGCGGTGCAGCTCGGGCACCGCGAGGACAGTCCGCCCGAGCAAACGCGCCTGGCGCGCTCGGTGTGCCGCGACCATCTGCTCTGCGCCGCCTGCATGCTCGCGTTTCTCGTCCTGTGGGTGGCGAACAGCACCGCGATCTGACCGCGGTGACGGGTCGTAGTCGCAAGGCGCAGGTCAGGACCCGCTGGCCACGTCAGTGAGCTACGTACTAAACTAGAACACGTTCCAATTCGGCGAGCTCCCAGGAGTTGTAATGCACACCCCTATCTGCGACGAACTCGGCATCGAGTTCCCGATTTTCGCCTTCACCCACTGCCGCGACGTCGTGGTGGCGGTCAGTAAGGCCGGGGGGTTCGGCGTGCTCGGTGCGGTCGGCTTCACCCCCGAGCAGCTGGAGATCGAACTCAATTGGATCGACGAGAACATCGGCGACCACCCCTACGGCGTCGACATCGTCATCCCGAACAAGTACGAGGGCATGGACTCCCATCTGTCCGCGGAGGAGCTTGCCGAGACGCTGCGCAAGATGGTGCCGCAGGAGCACCTCGACTTCGGCAAGAAGATCCTCGCCGACCACGGCGTGCCGGTCGAGGACAGCGACGGCGACAGCCTGCAGCTCCTCGGCTGGACCGAGGCGACGGCCACGCCCCAGGTCGAGGTGGCGCTCAAGCACCCCAAGGTGAAGATGATCGCCAACGCGCTGGGCACCCCGCCGGCCGACATGATCAAGCACATCCACGAGGCCGGGCTCAAGGTCGCGGCGCTGTGCGGCTCCCCCTCGCAGGCTCGCAAGCACGCCGACGCCGGCGTCGACATCATCATCGCCCAGGGCGGTGAGGCTGGTGGGCACTGCGGCGAGGTGGGCTCGATCGTGCTGTGGCCGCAGGTCGTCAAGGAGGTCGCCCCGGTCCCGGTGCTGGCCGCCGGCGGCATCGGCAGCGGTGAGCAGATCGCGGCCGCACTGGCGCTCGGCGCGCAGGGCGCATGGACCGGATCGCAGTGGCTGATGGTCGAGGAGTCCTCGAACACCCCGGTTCAGCAGCAGGCGTACGTCAAGGCCGGCAGCCGCGACACCGTCCGCAGCCGGTCGTTCACCGGCAAGCCGGCCCGCATGCTGCGCAACGACTGGACCGAGGCGTGGGAGGCACCGGAAAACCCGAAGCCGCTCGGAATGCCGTTGCAATACATGGTCTCCGGCATGGCCGTGCGGGCCACCAACAGGTACCCGAACGAATCCGTCGACGTGGCATTCAACCCCGTCGGCCAGGTGGTCGGGCAGTTCACCAAGGTGGAGAAGACCTCAACGGTCATCGAGCGCTGGGTGCAGGAGTACCTGGAAGCCACCAACCGGCTGGACGAACTGAACGAGGCCGCCTCCGTCTGACGCGGAGGCTGGCCTGGCCGGTGCGCCTAGACCTCGTCGGCTTCGTCGGCTTCGTCGCGTCCGGTGAACACTTCCTTCGTCCGGTCCACCGCGTACGTGCCGATGTCGATCGAATTCGCGACGATGCCGCTGGCGCCGCCGGCGACGTCGCCGCGGATGATGTCGCTGGCGTGTTCGACGATGTCGGAGGCTTTTTCGACGGCGTTGGTCGCGATGTCCCTGACGGCGTCGACTGCATCCCTGGCGTTGAAGGCCATCTCGAGTCTCCCTTGTGTTGCAGGACGGTTGCTACGACTCTAGACGGGCTCGGGTGGCATTTCGCTACGGGCGGTGACGCCTATCGGGGCCTAGTAGTGCACCAGGCTGCGCCAGTAGTCTTCGGAAATTTCGGCCCCCGAGCGCAAAATTCGGGCCAGTCCGACGGCCATCGCGACGCCCAGCAGTCCCAGCCAGAGCCCGGCCAGCGCGATGACACCCCACAGCACGGCGGTGACGGTGGGCCAGGGCGAGAGCACCGCCAGCGCCGGCGCGAAGAAGAATCCGGTCCCGATGTACCAGGCCGAGCCGGCCCGGTCGGAGGCCAGCACGAAGCGTAGCCAGCGTGGGATCGAAGGCTGAGCCGGACGATCGCGCATGGTCGTTACTCGGACGGTGGGAAGAACCCTGCCCCGGTGAACCAGCCCTCTTGCCACCCTTGGGCTCCCAGGCACAGCATCGGAAGTCCGCGGTCCGACTGTGCGGCGCTCTGCGGGCCTGGGCACTTGGCGCCCGCCTGCTGGACTCCGTACAGCGGATAAGAGGCCACCCAATAGCCGGTGGTCGCCGCGGGGAACTGATTGGGGGGCGGGAAGTGGCAAGCCTCGGCCTGGCCGCTGGGCCCCCGTCCGAAGATGAAACGCTCGTAGTTGTCGCACGGCGCGCCCAGCGACGCCTGATAGTTCATGCCCGGCACGTCGCCGTCGTAACCGGCGGCCGCGCACGGGGCCAGGCCGATCGTGATGCCCGCTATCGAAGCGGCGCTGAGCAGTTCCCGAATCATGTGCTACCCCGCCTGTCGTCGCCGGTGACCTGCACCAAAGCATATCCGGCGGACCGTCGGCCACAAGACCGTTCCGGCTTGTGGGTCCGATCGTCGGTGTGCACCCGCGACACGGCGCGAAACGGCCGGTGAGGAACACGTTCCAATTCGCCGCCGACGATCTTTCCTCAATCCTTCCCAACCAAGGTGCGGCAGTGGTTTCCTTGCACAAGGACGACTAGACCACTTCGTCATCGAGGAGCGGGCCATGCCAACCGTCGAGCCAACTGCCAAGCCGGTCCCCAATCTCCCTCCCGGATTCGACTTCACCGACCCGGACATTCACGCCGAGCGGCTCCCGGTGGAAGAGCTGGCCGAACTGCGCCGGACGGCGCCGATCTGGTGGAACGAACAGCCCGATGGGGTGGGCGGATTCGATGACGGCGGCTTCTGGGTGGTGACCAAGCACAAGGACGTCAAAGAGATTTCGCGGCGCAGCGACGTGTTCTCCAGCCTGGAGAACACCGCCCTCCCCCGCTACAAAGAGGGCACGGTGCGCGAACAGCGCGATACCGGCAAGTTCGTGTTGCTCAACATGGATGCCCCGCAGCACACCCACCTGCGCAAGATCATCTCCCGCGGCTTCACACCGCGCGCCGTCGAGCTGCTGCGTGACGACCTGAACCAGCGCGCCCGTCAGATCGTCGAGAAGGCGGCCGCCGCGGGTTCTGGCGACTTCGTCGAGCAGGTGTCCTGCGAGCTTCCGCTGCAGGCCATCGCCGGACTGCTGGGAGTGCCGCAGGAAGACCGCATGAAGCTGTTCCACTGGTCGAATGAGATGGTGGGCGACCAGGATCCGGAATTCGCCCGCAATGACGCGATGGGTGCGTCGGTCGAGCTGATTACCTACGCCATGCAGATGGCCGCCGACCGGGCGCAGAATCCCGGCGAGGACATCGTCACCAAGTTGATCGAGGCCGACGTCGACGGGCACAAGCTCTCCGACGACGAGTTCGGTTTCTTCGTCATCCTGCTGGCGGTGGCCGGCAACGAGACCACCCGCAACTCCATCACACAGGGCATGATGGCCTTCACCGACTTCCCCGACCAGTGGGAGCTGTACAAGCGGGAGCGTCCCGTCACCACGGCCGACGAGATCGTCCGGTGGGCCACCCCGGTCACCTCCTTCCAGCGGACCGCCCTAGAGGACTACGAGCTGTCCGGCGTGCAGATCAAGAAGGGCCAGCGCGTCGTAATGGTCTACCGCTCAGCCAATTTCGACGAGGATGTATTCGAGGACCCGTTCACCTTCAACATCCTGCGCGACCCTAACCCGCACGTCGGGTTCGGTGGCACCGGCGCGCACTACTGCATTGGGGCCAACCTGGCGCGGATGACCATCGACCTGATGTTCAACGCGATCGCCGATGCCATGCCCGACCTGGAATCGGTCGGCAAGCCCGAACGGCTGCGGTCGGGGTGGCTCAACGGAATCAAACACTGGCAGGTCGACTACCACACCAACGGCTCCCGGAAATGTCCCGTCGCGCATCAGGCCCAGGGGTGACAAGCTAATCACATGCCTAATCATCGAGCCGTCCATGTCCCGTCCGCCGGTGCAGCTTTGGAGCTGGTCGACGCCGAAACCAAGCCACCGGGTCGCGATGAGGTGCGGCTGACGGTCGCCGCGTGCGGCATCTGCGGGACCGACGCGCGCTTCGTCAACGGCGACTTCCCCGGCATATCGTGGCCGCTGACTCCGGGGCATGAGATCGCCGGCAAGATCGCCGAAATCGGCGACGGCGTCCAGGATTTCGCAGTCGGCGATCGCGTCGCGGTCGGCTGGTTCGGCGGATGTTGCTACCGCTGCGACCAATGCCGCAAAGGACTGTTCATTCACTGCGAGAACGGCAAGGTGCCGAGCTGGCAGTATCCCGGCGGCTACGCGGAGTCGGTGACCGTGCCGGTGAGCGCGCTGGCGCGCATACCGGCCGAGCTCTCCGACGCCGAAGCCGCCCCGATGGGATGCGCCGGCGTGACCACCTACAACGCCTTGCGGCACACCAACGCGCTGCCCGGCGACCGGGTGGCGATCCTCGGCGTCGGCGGCCTGGGCCACCTCGGGGTGCAATTCGCCCGGGCCATGGGTTTCGAGACCATCGCGATCAACCGCGGCACCGGCAAAGCCGACGACGCCCGAAAACTGGGCGCCCATCACTACATCGACTCCACGGCCAGCGACCCCGCCGAAGCGCTCAAGGACCTGGGCGGCGCAAGGGTCGTGCTGGCCACCGCGGGAAATTCGAAGGCCATGGCCGACACGGTCGGCGGCATCCTCCCCCAGGGTCAACTGGTCACCATCGGCGTCACGCCCGAACCGCTGCCGATCAGCCCGGTGCAGCTGATAACGCCGGGCATCAGCATCGTCGGCCATCCCTCCGGGACGGCGAAAGACGTCGAGGACACAATGCTTTTCGCGGTCTTGTCGGGCGTACGAGCGTGGATCGAGGAGCTGCCGCTCTCGCAAGCCGCGGAGGGCTACGCCGCCCTGGAAGGCGGCCGGGCGCACTACCGCACCGTTTTGACCATGTGACACAGGCGATTCGTGACTTCGGACCAAAGCGCGGTGTGGACGATCGGCCCGGCTGACGGTGAGTTGTTGCTGCACACCGGCGTTAGCGGCAGGGCGGCGCGGATGGGCCATCGTCTTACCATCGCGATGACGCGCTGGCGTGCCACCGTGAGCTGGTCCGACTACCAACCCGTCAGCGCACAGCTCACCGTCGAGACCGATTCGTTCGAGGTGCTGCGTGGTGACGGCGGCGTCAAAGGGCTGTCCGGGGCGGAGAAGGCGCTGGTGCGGTCCAACGCCCTGAAGTCGTTGTCCGCCAGCCGGTTTCCCGAAATCTGCTATACGGCGGATGTCATCGAAAACGCCGGCGATAACTACCGCCTGACGGGCACTTTGCACATTCGGGGAGTGTCGCGGGACCATGTCGTCGAGGTGCAGACCGAAGACCTCGGGGAATCATGGCGGATGTCAGTCGAATCCACCATCCGGCAGTCCGACTACGGCATCAAGCCGTACTCGCTGCTGATGGGGTCGGTCCAGGTCGCCGACGACGTGTCGTTGTCGTTCGCCGCCGTTCGCGCCCAGGGCAACTGAGGGCCGCGGTCACCGGCGTCGGGCGAGCTCAGGGTTGCGGGTCGGTCGCTGCGCGCGGGGCCGAGTCAACCGCCGGATCGCCGGTGTCACCGGGTATGTGCTCGAGCACCCGGGTCAGGTAGGGCTGTCGGTTACCGCCGTCCGACTGTCGTTCGCCACCGGCGCCCGGCTGCTCCTCCGGAACGCTGGCGTCCGAAACCGGTTCGCCGGCAGGGAGTTTCGTTTGTGGGGCCGGCGGCTTGGCCGGCGGGGCCGCCGGAAGCGGCGCGACGGCCGTCACCGCCTCGGCGATCTGGGGGGTGGGCGGCCACAGCGACATCGACGGCCTCTCCTGGCAGCTCGAAACGACTTTGCCGGTACCGGTTTTCGTGCAATCGATGGCCCAGGTGACGATCGCGCGCGGCGCGGCGCTGTCGGCGGCTGCAAGCACCGAATTCACCGACGACCAGCTGGTCGAGCACATCGGCGAACCCGTTCCGGCGCCCACTCAGAAGCGGCAGTTGTCCTACGCCGGGGCCATGACCGCGTTGGCGGCCGGTGCCATCACCTTCGTCGGGTCGGTATCACTCGCGGTGGGGATCCACGTGGGGCCGGCCAGCGCCGCCGGCGCGCGATCGTCACCTGGGCCATCGATTGCACGAAAACCGGTACCGGCAAAGTCGTTTCGAGCTGCCAGGAGAGGCCGTCGAGTTCGCTGTGGCCGCCCACC
>NZ_LZKY01000190.1:0-526 GCF_001673055.1 Mycobacterium sp. 1245801.1 | reverse complement strand
AGATCACCGCCCTGTGGTTCACCGGCGGCGGAAACGGCGCCGAGTTCCACACACATGGCGACGGCGCCGGCGCGCAGGGCATCTGGAACGCGCAGGGGCAGTGCCGCGGTATTTATGACGCGCCCGTGAAGACGACATGGAAGACCGGTGCGTTTCAGGACGGGTCGACACAGAAGGCCAAGAAGGTTCTGCACCGCGACCTCGAACTCGGATTCCATTGTGTCGAAACGCGAATCCCGCCGCGGTCGGCCGAGGACAACGAATCCGAGTTCCGCAAAATCTTCGACTACGACGTCGACGAGTGGGACGACGACCCGGAGCCCACCACGATCCACCTCGAGACAGATCGGTCGGGTGAACGCAAACTCGACCTGCTGTTGTCCGAGGCCCCGATTTTCGACCCCGACCAGGACCCGATCGAACAGCAATACATCAACCTGCTACTGAAACTGCGCGCCGGGCAACCGATGTGGTACGAGGACGACGTCATCACCACATTCCAGTCAGGCGCCACAGCCTCTGCTGG
>NZ_LZKY01000189.1:0-36769 GCF_001673055.1 Mycobacterium sp. 1245801.1 | reverse complement strand
CGGGATTCAGCGTGACGCCCCGCGAGGCGTAGGAGATGACCTCGCCGAAGGTCCAGTCCATCTGGGCCGTCGATCCGGTACCGATGACCGCGTCGTTGACCAGGGCGGTGACGCGCAGGTCCAGCTTGCCGGGAGACGCGGAGTCGCGATACGGCTCGAGCTCGTCGGGGGTGACCAGGTAGGGGCCCAGCGTCACCCCGCTGTCCTTGCCCTTGCCCTGACCGATCCCCAGCTGGCTTTCCATCTGCTGCAGATCGCGCGCGGACCAGTCGTTGAAGATGGTGTAGCCGATGATGGCCTGTTCGGCCTGCTCGACGGTGAGATCCTTTCCGCCGGTCCCGATCACCGCGGCAATCTCCAATTCGAAGTCCTGCCAAGCGCTTCCGGGTGCCGTCGGGGCGTCGTCGTACGGGCCCAATACCGTTGTCGGGCAGGCGAAGTAGAACGCGGGAATGCGGTACCAGGTGTCGGCGAGCACCCGCCCGGCACCCAGTGCGGCTTGGCAGTTGCGCATGTGGTCCAAAAAACACAGGGAATCGCGGATCGACGGCGGGCGCGGAATCGGTGCCAGCAGTCGCGCGTCGGCGAGCGGGACGGTCGCCGACGGGGTGCGCTGCGCTTCGTCCCCCGCCCGCCGCAATCCGTCCGAGCCGCGCGCGATCAGCTCGAGCAGCGTCACCCCCGGCGGCAGCGCGTAGATGGTGTCGCCGGACAGGACCCCGACGCGCTCGCCGTCATCGCTTTGGTAGGTAACCCATTTCACTCGCGTACCACCTCACTTGCTTCCTTGTCCGGGCGCAGCCCCCGCCAACTCGATTGGCGCAACCGGTTATCCGGGGTCCACTCGCTATAGCGCACTTCACCCACCAGGACCGGCTCCACGTAGGTCACGCCCCGGGCTTCGCTGCGGGGCAGCGGTGGGTGGAATGGGGATTCATCGGTGTGCAGCGGAGCCAGCGTCTTCTTCAGGTTGGCCAGGTCGCGTTCGGTGAACCCGGTGCCGACCCGCCCCGCGAAGTGCAGGCCGTCGGCGGTGGGGATGCCCATCAGCAGTGAGCCGATGCCGCTGCTGCGTCCGCCCTCCCCGGCCTTCCAGCCGCCGATCACGACTTCCTGGGTGTTCCAGTGCTTGTCCTTGATCCACGACGACGAGCGCCGCCCGGGCTGATAGGTGGCGTCGCGCCGCTTGGCGATCACGCCCTCCCAGCCGCGCTCGCCCGAATGCTCCAGCGCCTGCGCGCCGTCTCCGGGCAGCAGTTCGGGAACGATGAGAGCGCTGCCCGCGGCCAGCATTTCCAGCACCTTGCGCCGGTCCGAGTAGCGGGCCCGCAGCAGCGAGCGGCCGTCGAGGTAGAGCACGTCGAACGCCCAGAATTCGACGCGGGAGCCGCGGCCGCGGTTCTGCATCTCGTGGAAGTTGGGCACACCCGAGCCGTCCAACACCACCGCTTCGCCATCGAGGACCACATGGTGCGCGGCGAGATCGGTTGCCAGCGACTGTAATTCGGGATATTCCCGGGTGACCTCGCGGCCGCGGCGCGACCGTACCCGCAGCGCGCCGTGGTCGGCCTCGATCAACAGCCGGTAGCCGTCCCACTTGCCTTCGAATGCCCACTGGCTCGCCTTGAGTGCCGTCACCGAGCCGTGGGTGGCCAGCATGGGGGCGATCGTGTCGAACTCGAAAACGTTCTGGTCCTTCATCCGGTGCGCCAGCCACTGATCGCCGTTGGTTTGGATCAGCGCGTAGCGTCCGGAGATCTTGCTGCCGTGCAGATTGACGATCACCTCCCCTTTTTCGGCGGAGTCGTTGAACTTCTCGGCCTCGTAAGTTCCGGAGTCCCAGATGATCACCTTGCCCGCGCCGTACTCGCCCTTGGGAATGATGCCTTCGAAACCGCCGTATTCCAACGGATGATCCTCGGTGTGGACCGCGAGGTGGTTCACCGACGTGGTCTCGGGCAGGTTCTTCGGCACCGCCCAGGACACCAGCACGCCGTCTCGTTCCAGCCGGAAGTCGTAGTGCAGCCGGCGGGCGTGGTGTTCCTGGATGACGAAGCTGTTGCCTTGTCCGACAGCGGGTTTCGCCACCGGTACCGGCTCGGGAGTTTTCGAAGCGTCGCGCATGCTGCGGTATTTCGTCAACCGATCCGGAACGGGCGCATCCTCGTCCAGCTCTGCAAGCAGGTCGCCGTCGCGGGCCACCCGCTCCAGCACCTCGTCATAGCGAAGTTGGCGCAGCGACGGGTCGTCGAGTTCGGCCCATGTGCGCGGTGCCGCGACGGTGGGCTGTTCGCGTCCGCGCAGCGAGTAGGGCGCGATGGTCGTCTTGGAGCCGTTGTTCTGGCTCCAGTCCAGGAAGATCTTTCCGGCGCGCAGGCTCTTGGTCATGGTCGACGTCACCAGCTTGGGCATCGTCTTTTCCAGTTGTTGCGCAACACGTTTGGCCAACACCGTCGCGCCCTTGCTGCTCACCGGCTCGGCGAGCGGCGTGTACAGGTGCAGGCCCTTGCTTCCGCTGGTGAGCGGATAGGTGGTCAGCCCGATCCCGGTGATCAGTTCACGGACGGCGTGCGCCACCTCGGCCAGCTGAGCCATCGTGACGCCTTCACCGGGGTCCAGGTCGAACACCAGACGGGTCGCCGGTCCGGGTTTCAATTCCTCGGCCCGGCTACGGGTCCACTCGGCGACGAAGCGCCACTGGGGCACGTGGACCTCCAGCGCGGCCTGTTGGGCGATCCAGGCCAGACCGGTGGGGCTGTCGATGATCGGATATGTCGTCGTTCCGGATCGATGGGTCACGCTGGCGCGCGGCAGCCAGTCGGGCGCCGATGCGGCCAATTGCTTTTCGAAGAAGGACTCTTCGTCGACGCCGTTGGGCCACCGCTTGCGCGTGGCCGGACGGCCGGCGACGTGCGGGATCATCACCTCGGCGATTTGCGTGTAGTAGTCGAAGATTTCGCCCTTGGTGGTGCCGGTGGCGGGGTACAGCACCTTGTCGGCGTTGGTCAGTTTCACCCGCGGTGCCATGTTGTCAACCTACGCGTTTCGCGCGTGTTAACCGTTTTGACCTCCACTAATCGTGTCACAGTCGACTTTTTTTGTGACATGACTAACGAAGGGGTTAGATTGCCGATCGACCCGGGGCACAGACACACAATGTTTGACGTAGTCCCCTCCCCTTGGCGTCGAAACAGCGGCGTCCCACTCAGCGATGCGACGCTGCGACTGCATTCACAACGCGTCGACATCCCCACCTACGACCGGTCGGCCCTCGGCCGAGGAGTCGTCCACATCGGCGCGGGCAATTTCCACCGCGCACATCAGGCCGTCTACTTCGACGACTTGGCCCGCTCGGGTATCTCTGGGCGTTGGGGGGTGACCAGCGTCAGCCTGCATTCCCCCGACGTCAAACACCTGCTGTCGGCCCAGGACGGGCTGTACACCGTCGTGCAGCGCGGCCACGACCGCCAGACCGCCCGCGTGGTCGGCTCGATCGGCTCCGTGCATTACGCACCGAACGACGGCGCGGCCGTGCGTGCCGCCCTGGCAGACCCCCAAACCCGCATCGTCAGCCTGACCATCACCGACAACGGATACTTCCTCAACCCGGTCACCGACGAGTTCGACGCCGACCACCCCGACGTGCGCGCCGACCTCGTCTCCTCCGACGGTTTCGCCACCACATGGGGATACCTGGCCGAAGCCCTGGATCGGCGCCGCCGCGCCGGCATCGCCCCCTTCACGGTGCTGTGCTGCGACAACGTTCCCGGCGACACCCAGCCCGCGAGAACCGCGCTGGTGTCGTTCGCCGCGTTGAAGGACCCCGGGCTCGCCCGCTGGATCGACACGCACGTCGCGTTCCCGTCGACCATGGTCGACCGCATCACCCCGCAAACCACCAAGTCCGAGCGCAAATTCGTCGAGCAGACGTTCGGCGTCGCCGACAAATGGCCGGTGGTGACCGAGCCGCATCGCCAGTGGGTGATCGAGGATTCGTTCAGCAACGGGCGACCACCGCTCGACGAGGTCGGCGCCGAGTTCGTCGCCGACGTCAGCGACCACAAGCTGATCAAAACCCGTCTTCTCAACGGAACCCACATCGCGCTTGCCTGCCTGGCCACCCTGGCCGGCTACCAGCGCACCGACGAGGCGATGCGGGACCGCATCATCTTCGACTACGTCGAACAGCTCCTGCGCGACGAGATTCAGCCGCTGCTGCCCCCGGTTCCCGGCATGAACACCCCCGAGTACCGGGGCACCTTGCTCGATCGGCTCAGCAACCCCCGGATGAGTGACCAGCTTTCGCGGCTGGCGCGGCGCGGAACGAACAAGATCGCGACGTTCGTGCTGCCCTCGCTGCAGGAGGCCATCGCCCAGGGCAGGCCGCACACGCTGCTGATGTTGGCCGTCGCCGGATGGGCGCGCTACATGCGCGGCCACGACCTCAACGGGCGCAAGCTGCGCCTGGAAGACTCGCAGGCGATTCCGGTCGCTAGGTTGGCCAACATGGCACGCAGTAACCCGGATCCGCTCCTGGGGCATGAGATGTTCGCCGAGGTGCGCGCGGTTCCCGGCTTCTCCCAGCGCCTGGGCGCGATGATCGCCGATATCGACGTGCGCGGTGTGGTGCCCACGCTGCGGGACGCGATGCGTAATGACGAGCGGGAGTTGGTGTCGCGATGACCGGCGGGTTGACCTTCGTGCGCGCGTTCGACCCGGCGCCGATCACCACGTTGCTGTGCGACGCCGACGACAACCTGTTCGGTTCGGAACGGCCGGCTTTCGACGCCTCGACCGAGGTGACCAATCGTTTCCTGGCCAGGTTCGGCGTGACCGCCCCGCTCAGCTCCGAGGAGTTGCGCAAGCGAGCCGTCGGGAAAAACTTCCGCACCACGGCCCTCGACCTGGCGGTGCAGTGCGGCGTGCCGCTCGAGCAGTCCCTGGCCCGGGGCCGTCCCGCGGCGGTGATCGCCAACGCCGACGACCTCGCGGGCGACAACGCGTTGTCCGCCGACGAACTCGAGCAGTGGGTGGGCGAGGAGCGCGAACGGGTCACCGCTCATCTGGCCGCCACGCTGACCCCCGATCCGCAGGTGCTGGAGCCGTTGCGAGAACTCGCAACGCGCTACGCGCTGGCGGCCGTGAGCTCCAGCGCCACCAAGCGGTTGCGTGCCTGTTTCGCCGCCACCGGTCTGGACGCGCTGCTATCGGAGGCGGTGACGTTCAGTGCGGAGGATTCTCTTCCGGTGCCGACAAGCAAACCCGATCCCGCGGTGTACCTGCATTGCGGCCAGGTGCTGGGCGTGGCGGCCGAACAAGGGCTGGCCATCGAGGACTCGGTGGCGGGCGTGACGTCGGCGGTCGCGGCCGGCTACGCCACCATCGGCAACCTGATGTTCGTGCCGCCCGACGAACGGGATTGTCGCCGTGAGGAATTGATCGAGGCCGGTGCAGTCGCGATAACAGATTCGTGGCACGCTATCGCCGATGCCCTACTGTTGTCGGCCGCACCGGGTGGAGGTTCGGTAGCCGGGTGACGATCCGGGCACTGACCCGGGGAGGAGTTGGCCAATGGAGGCTGGCGGAATCAATCTGAACAATGCGACGCTCGCCACGCTGCCGATCGAGGCGCCGACCTATGACCGCGGCAGCGTGACCGTCGGCATCGCGCATATCGGCGCGGGTCATTTCCACCGCGCGCATCAGGCCGCGTACCTCAATCTGCTGCTGCAGCAGGGCCTGGCGCGCGAGTGGGGCATCTGCGGGGTCGGGGTGATGCCCGCCGACTGGACGATGCGCGATGTGCTCGACGATCAGGACGGGCTCTATACGCTGATCCTGGAAAAGCCCGACGGCAGCCGGGACGCCCACGTGATCGGCTCGATCATCGACTACCACTACGCCCCCGACGATCCGGAGCCGGCGGTGGAAGCGCTTGCGGCACCGGCCACCCGGATCATTTCGCTGACCATCACCGAGGGCGGGTATCGGGACCCGGACGGGCCCGCCTTCGCGTTGATCGTCGAGGCCCTGGACCGGCGTCGTCGGCGTGGGCTTCCCGCGCCGACGATCGTGTCGTGCGACAACATCGAGAACAACGGTGAGATCGCCCGGCGGGCCGTGCTGGCGAACGCCGAAAGCCGGGACCCCGCACTGGCGCAGTGGATCGATGGACGCGCCCGGTTCCCGAGTTCGATGGTCGACCGGATCACCCCGGCGACGACCCTGCAGATGGCCGCCGAGGTGCGGCGCGATTTCGGCATCAATGACCGGTGGCCGGTGGTGGCCGAGCCGTTCACCGCCTGGGTACTCGAGGACGATTTCGCCGACGGCAGGCCGCCGCTGGAAAAGGCGGGCGTGCTGCTGGTCGACGATGTCGCCCCGTACGAGCTGATGAAGCTGCGACTGCTCAACGCGGGCCATCAGTGTCTGGCCTACTTCGCCCATCTGTGCGGCTTCACTTTCGTCCACGAGGCCGCGAGCGATCCGTTGTTCGCCGAATTCCTGCTTGCTTACTTTGAATCCGAGGCCATCCCGACCTTGCCGCCGGTGCCCGGGATCGACCTGCACGACTACACCCGCACGCTGGTCGAGCGGTTCTCCAACCCCGGCGTGCGCGACACGGTGTCGCGGTTGTGTGCCTATTCGTCGGATCGCATTCCGAAATGGTTGATCCCGGTGATCTGCGACAACCTGGCCAGCGACGGCCCGGTTCAGGTGACGGCCGCGGTGGTGGCGAGCTGGGCCCGCTACGCCGAAGGCACCGACGAATGGGGTAAACCGTACGAGGTGGTGGATCAGCTTGCGGATTCGCTGATCCCGATCGCGCGCTCGCAGTACGAGAATCCCACGGCGTTCATCGAAATCGCGGCCGTGTTCGGCGATTTGGCCCACCAGCCGCGCTTCGTCCAGGCCTACACCTGGGCGTTGGACTCGCTGCACCACAAGGGCGCCCGCGCGACGCTGGAGGCCTTGGTGCGATGACCCGTGGCCTGGTCATCGGCGAGTCGCTGATCGACATCGTCGGGGCCGACGAGCATGTCGGCGGTAGCCCGCTCAACGTCGCCGTCGGGCTCGGCCGGCTGGGCCGCGAGGTCGACTTCCTGACCTCCATCGCCGACGACGCGTACGGCAGGCGCATCGCGGACTACGTCGAATCCGCGGGCGTGCAACTGCTTTCGGATAGCACAACGGCGCGGCGCACCGCGACCGCGCGTTCAACGATCGCCGAAGACGGCTCGGCCGACTATGTTTTCGATCTGGACTGGCGGCTCTCCGGAACCCCGCCGGTCGCGCCGCCGCTTTTCGTGCACACCGGATCGATAGCCGCCGTGCAGGATCCGGGCTGCCTGGCGGTGGCGGCGCTGATCGATACCTATCGCGTCTCGGCCACCGTCACCTTCGATCCCAACGTGCGGCCGTCGCTGATCGCCGACCGGGAGCCGGCCGTCGCGCGCATCGAGCATCTGGTCGAACGCAGCGACATCGTGAAAGTCAGCGAGGAAGACCTGCGCTGGATCGACCCCACGCAGCCGCCCGAGCAGATCGCGCAGACGTGGCTGCGGTTGGGGCCCGCGATCGTGGCTGTGACGATGGCCGACCGCGGCGCGGTGGCTTTCTGCGCGGCCGGGGTGGCCCGGGTGCCGACCCGCGCGGTCCGCGTGGTCGACACCGTCGGGGCCGGCGACTCCTTCATGGCCGGCCTGCTCGACGCGCTGTGGGAATCGGAATCGTTGGGCGGTGACCGGCGCCCCGCGTTGCGCGAAATCGATGTGGACGCGCTGACCGCGGCACTCGAGACGGCGAGCCTGTGTGCGGCGCTGACCGTCGCCCGCGCGGGAGCTGACCTGCCGGACCGGGCTGCGCTGGATGCCGCTTCGGGTCGCTAGGGGCGCCTCCCGTCGGTGCGCGGGCCCGGTCCAACGACCAAGGTCGTAGCCTCGTCGTGCTGTTTTGCCGCAGGCCCGCCGGGCATACTGATCTGCATGCGCTCCATCTGGAAGGGTTCCATCGCGTTCGGGCTGGTGAATGTCCCGGTCAAGGTGTACAGCGCCACCCAGGATCACGACATCAAGTTTCACCAGGTGCACGCCAAGGACAACGGCCGCATCCGATACCAGCGCATTTGCGAGGTGGACGGCGAGGTCGTCGAATACCGTGACATCGCCCGCGCCTACGAATCCGACGACGGCCGCACGGTCATCATCACCGACGACGACATCGCCACCCTCCCCGAGGAGCGCAGCCGCGAGATCGAGGTGCTGGAGTTCGTGCCGGCCAGCGACGTGGACCCGATGTTGTTCGACCGCAGCTATTTCCTGGAGCCCGACTCGAAGTCGTCGAAATCCTATGTGCTGCTGGCCAAGACGCTGGCCGAGACGGATCGGATGGCGATCGTGCATTTCACCCTGCGCAACAAGACCCGGCTGGCGGCTTTGCGCGTCAAGGACTTCGGCAAACGCGACGTGATGGTGATCCACACGTTGTTGTGGCCCGACGAGATTCGCGATCCGGACTTTCCGATCCTGGACAAGAAGGTCGAGGTCAAACCCGCCGAGCTCAAAATGGCCGGGCAGGTGGTGGATTCGATGGCCGAGGAGTTCAACCCCGACCGCTACCACGACGACTACCAGGAACAGCTGCACGAGCTGGTCCAAGCCAAACTCGAAGGCGGAGAGGCGTTTACCACCGAGGAGAAGCCGAAGGAGCTGGACGAGACCGAGGACGTCTCCGACCTGCTCGCCAAGCTCGAAGCCAGCGTCAAGGCGCGCTCCGGTAACGGCAAGGCACCCGCGAAGAAGGCCGCGGCGAAAAAGGCCCCGGCGAAGAAGACGGCCGCCAAGAAGGCTCCCGCCAAGAAGACGGCCTCAAAAGCGTCGTCGAAGTAAGCCCACTCAGCGTTTGCGCGTGGCGAGGAAACGGGTCAGCGCGGCGACGATGTTGATGGCGGCGACCATGATGATCAGCGTCAGCGCCGCACCCCAGATCCGCAGGAAGCCCGCGTGTTCGGGGTTGGTGAGCTCGGTGTAGATCAGCAGCGGCAGCGAAGCCATGTTGCCGTGGAAGATGTCGAGGTTGATCGACCGGCTGTAGCCGACCAGCACCAGCACCGGCGCCGTTTCGCCGATCACCCGCGCGATGGACAGCAGGATGCCGGACACGATGCCGGGCATCGCGATCGGGAAGACGATCCGCACGATGGTCTTCCATTTGGACACACCGAGCGCGTAGCTGGCTTCACGCAGGTCGTCGGGCACCAGCCGCAGCATCTCCTCGGCGGAGCGCACCACCACCGGCAACATCAGCAAGACCAGCGCCAGCGACACAGCGAACGAACTCTGCTGGAAGCCCAGCGTGGCGATCCAGAGGCTGAAGATGAACAGCGCCGCCACGATCGAGGGCACCCCGGCGAGCACGTCGACCATGAATGTCGTCAGCCGCACCAGGCGCCCGGATCCGTATTCGACCAGAAACACCGCGGTCATCAGTCCCAGCGGTACGGCCAGGGCCGCGGCCACCCCGGCCTGCACCAGCGTGCCGTACAGCGCGTGGTACACGCCGCCGGAGAACTGTTCCGGCAGCACGCCGTGCAGCGAATGCGTCCACCACCCGGACCGCGTCACGGCGTACCAGCCGCGTTCGATGACGATCCAAAGCACCCAGATCAGCGGCACCAGCGCGACGCAGAACGAGCCGAGGAAGAAGATGGTCGCGGCGTTGTTGGTGATCCGGCGCCGAAAGCTCAGCGGCCTGAACACCTCGACCTTGACCGGCCGGTCGAGCGCTTCAGCCGTCACGAGCGCCACTCCTCCTCATCGCTTCGCTCTGCATCGTCGCCGGCGCGGGTCATCCGTTGACCTTGCCGCCGGCGATCGCCCGCGCGAGCGCGTTGACGACGAACGTCAAGACGAACAGCGCGAACCCCGCCGAGATATACGCCCCGGTGGGCAACGGCTCGCTGAACTCGGCGGCCGCCGAGGCGATCTTCGAGGCGAACGTGTAGCCGCCGTCGAACAGCGACCAGTTACCCGGGCGGGCGGCCGACCGCAGGATGATCAGTACCGCCACGGTTTCGCCCAGCGCACGCCCCAACCCGAGCATCGAGGCCGCGATCACACCGCTGCGGCCGAACGGCAGCACGGTCATTCGCACCACTTCCCATTTGGTGGCGCCCAGCGCCTGGGCCGCTTCCATCTGGATGTGCGGGGTCTGCCGAAACACCTCACGCGAGACGGAGGTGACGATCGGCAGGATCATCACCGAGAGCACCACCGCGGCGGTGAAGATGGTCCCACCGCCGGCCAACGAGACGTTGCCCTGCTTGAACAGGAAAAACCAGCCGAGGTGGCGATTGAGATACGCCGCCACCGGCTCGATCTGGGGTGCCAGCACGAAAATCCCCCACAGCCCGAAGATGATCGACGGCACAGCGGCGAGCAGATCCACCACCGCGCCGAACGGACGCGCCAGCCGCTTCGGCGCGTACTGGGTGAGGAACACGGCGATGCCGACCGCGACGGGGACGGCCAGCACCAGCGCGCTGACTGAACTGAGCACCGTGACCATCAGCAGGTCGCGGATACCGAACGCAAGGTTGTGCGGGTCACTGGTGCTGAATTTGGCGCTGGTGAAGAAGTTTGCGTGGTTCACGCGCAGCGACGGGACGGCACGCAGCAACAGGAACACCGCGATCAGCAGGATCGCGACCACGATCGTCGAACCGGCGGCGGCGGCGATCAGCTTGAACAGTCGATCGGCACGCCGTCCCACGTGTTCACTCAGCGCTGTGAGTGCCGGCTTCTCCGTGGTCGACGGGCTGATTGCTGTTCCTCGTGTCACGACCACCTCAGGTTATGTGATCGCGTTGATGGAAGCAGACAACCTCGCTTTGAACGCGTCGGGGATCGGGATGTAGCCGTTGTCGGCCAGGCCATTCTGCCCGGCGCCGATGGTGCTCTGCAGGAACGCCTTGACCGCGGTACCGATCTGGGCGTCGGGATACTTCGAGCAGACGATCTCGTAGGTCGCCAACACGATTGGGTAGGAACCGGCCTGGGTCGGCTTGTAGAACGAGAGCGTGTCGAGCACGAGGTCGTTACCCTGGCCGGCGATTTTGGCGCCGGCAATCGTCTTGCCCACCGAGTCGGCGCTGATCGACACCGCGTCCGGGCCGGCCGAGGTGACGATCTTGGCCATGTTCAGTTTCTGCGCCTGGGCAAACGACCACTCGTTGTAGGTGATGGATCCTTCGGTGGCCTTGATCGCCGCCGAGGTGCCGTCGTTGCCCTTGGCCCCCTCGCCGACCCCGCCCTTGAACGTCTTTCCAGCACCCTTGCCCCACGCGCCGTTGGCGGCGGCATCGAGGTACTTCTGGAAGTTGTCCGTGGTGCCGGATTCGTCGTTGCGGAACACGACGTGGATCGGTTCGGCGGGCAGCGTGACGCCGGGATTGAGCGCCTGGATCGCGGGGTCATTCCACGTCGTGATCGCGCCGTTGAAGATCTTCGCGGCCGTGGCGCCATCCAGGCTCAGCGAATTGACGCCGGTGACGTTGTAGGTGATGGCGATCGGACCGAATACCACCGGCAGATTCAGCGCCGGCGAACCGCATCGTTGTTGCGCCGCGGCGTATTCCTTCGGCGCCAGGGGCGAATCCGAACCGCCGAAATCCGTTTGCTTACCGTTAAATTCGCTGATTCCCGCACCCGAACCGTTGGCGGTGTAGTTCAGCGTCTGGCCGGGGCAGGCCTGCTCGAACGCGTTGACGAAGCGGGTCATCGCATTGGCCTGGGCCGTCGAACCGCTGGCCTTGAGGGTCTTCGCCCCGCCGCAGCTCACCTTGCCCGATGCGGATCCGCTGGTAGCACTCGCGCCGGTCCCGTTGTTGTCGCTTCCGCATCCGGACAGCGCCAGCGCTGCGGCGCTGACGACACTGAGCACGGCGCCAAATCGGTTGAGTTTCAATTCGCTTCCTTACGGTAGGGATGAAACAGCATCGCCGCCGGTCGGTAACGCTGCGCCCCGACCGGCCCGTCTCGCAGCCACGAAGCTAACAGTAACAAGGTTAACTATGAGCAAACTGTTCGGCGATCGCCGCTGAACGCGTCGGCGACCCGCGTCGACGTGGGCGGGGGCCGAACGCGGTGTCACCTGGAAAGCGCGGGGCAGCAAAGAAAATGGCCCATCCGGCGAGGGCCCGTTCGGCGAATCACGTGATGGCGTCGATGGCAGCCGACAGCCGGGACTTGAACGACGCCGGTACCGGGATGTAGCCGTTGTCCGCCAAGCCGTTCTGCCCGCTCCCGATGGTGCTCTGCAGAAACGCCTTCACCGCCGCACCCACCTGGGGGTCGGGGTACTTCGAACACACGATCTCGCAGCTGACCAACACGATCGGGTAGGACCCCGCCCGGGTCGGCCTATAGAACGAGAAGGTGTCCACGACCAAGTCGTTGCCCCGGCCGGTGAGGGTGGGGCCGGGTGCGGGCAGACTTCGTCTTCGGGTGGCGTCGACCGGCCGATATGCAAAAAGTAGAACCTGTTCCAGAAATGCCCGTTCCGAGACGGCGCGGCTTGCTACCGTGTCGGCTGACACCGAAACGAAGAGAGGCCGCCATGATCCTTGACAGGTTCCGTCTCGACGACAAAGTCGCCGTCATCACCGGTGCAGGCCGTGGCCTCGGCGCGGCCATCGCGCTGGCCTTCGCCGAGGCGGGCGCGGATGTTCTCATCGCCTCGCGCACGGAATCACAACTAGAAGCCGTCGCCGAGCAGGTCCGCGGCGTCGGGCGGCGGGCCCACGTGGTGGCCGCCGACCTGGCGCACCCGGAGTCCACCGCGGAGCTCGCCGGCCAGGCCGTCGAGGCCTTCGGAAAACTAGACATCGTCGTCAACAACGTCGGCGGGACCATGCCCAACACGCTGTTGACCACCTCGACGAAGGATCTCAAGGACGCCTTCACCTTCAATGTCGCCACGGCCCACGCGCTGACGCTGGCGGCGGTGCCGTTGATGCTGGAGCACTCCGACGGCGGCAGCATCATCAACATCACCTCGACCATGGGCCGGCTGGCCGGGCGTGGTTTCGCCGCCTACGGCACCGCCAAGGCCGCGCTGTCGCACTACACCCGGTTGACCGCCCTGGATTTGTGCCCGCGGATTCGGGTCAACGCGATCGCCCCGGGTTCGATCCTGACCTCCGCGCTGGACGTGGTTGCCTCCAACGACGAACTGCGGGCACCGATGGAGAAGGCCACACCGATGCGCCGCCTCGGTGACCCCGTCGACATCGCCGCTGCCGCAGTCTATTTGGCCTCGCCCGCGGGCAGCTTCCTCACCGGCAAGACGCTCGAGGTCGACGGCGGCCTCACCTTCCCCAACCTCGACATCCCCGTCCCGGATCTGTGACCCCTGACCACTTGAGGAGCACGTCATGCCCATCCCCGTCGTCCAATTGGGCACCGGCAACGTCGGTATCCACGCGCTGCGGGCGCTCATCACCAATCCGGAGTTCGACCTCAAAGGCGTCTGGGTCTCGTCCGAAGCCAAGGCCGGCAAGGACGCGGCAGAACTTGCGGGACTTACCGACTCGACCGGCGTGCTGGCGAGCACCGACCTGGATGCCGTACTGGCCACCGGGCCGCAGTGCGCCGTGTACAACGCGCTGGCCGACAACCGGCTGCCCGAGGCGCTCGAGGACTACCGGCGCGTCCTGGCGGCCGGCATCAACATCGTCGGCAGTGGCCCGGTGTTCTTGCAGTACCCGTGGCAGGTGATTCCCGAGGAGCTCATCAAGCCCCTGGAAGAGGCTGCGCAACAAGGTAATTCGAGCCTCTATGTCAACGGTATCGATCCCGGCTTCGCCAACGACCTGTTACCGCTGGCGCTGGCCGGCACCTGCCAGAGCATCCAGCAGATCCGGTGCATGGAGATCGTCGACTACGCCACCTATGACAGCGCCGCGGTCATGTTCGACGTCATGGGGTTCGGCAAGCCGCTGGACGACATCCCGATGCTGCTGCAGCCCGGCGTGCTCAGCCTGGCGTGGGGATCGGTGATCCGTCAGATCGCGGCGGGCCTGGGCGTTGCGCTCGACGAGGTCACCCAGGACTACGTGCGCATCCCGGCCCCCGAGGACTTCGACATCGCCTCGGGCCATATCGCCAAGGGCACCGCCGCGGCGCTGCGCTTCGAGGTGTTCGGCAAGGTCGACGGCCACCCCGTCGTCGTCCTCGAACACGTCACCCGGCTGCGCGAGGACCTGTGTCCCGACTGGCCGCAGCCGGCCCAAGAGGGCGGCTCCTACCGCATCGAGATCACCGGCGAGCCGTCCTACGCCATGGATGTCTGTCTGAGCAGCCGCAAGGGCGACCACAACCACGCCGGCCTGGTGGCGACCGCGATGCGCGTCGTCAACGCAATCCCCGCGGTGGTCGCCGCCGAACCGGGCATCGTGACCACCCTGGACCTGCCGCTGGTCACCGGCAAGGGGCTCTACCTGCCGCAGTGACGGGCGACGGGCGGGAAACGCCCTAGCCGCTGCGGGCCGCGCCCAGATGTTCGACTACCCTCACTTTCTTATTCGGTGAAGTGAATCGAGGTCGGCACGTTGGGGCAGCGCACCCAGGGCTCGCTCAAGGGCAACTGGTACTTGCTCGGGCCCGCGTTCGTCGCCGCGATCGCCTACGTCGACCCCGGAAACGTCGCGGCCAACGTCAGCGCCGGCTCGCAGTACGGCTACCTGCTGTTGTGGGTGATCGTGGCGGCCAACGTGCTGGCGGGCCTGGTGCAGTACCTGTCGGCGAAGCTGGGGCTGGTCACCGGGCGCTCCCTGCCCGCCACGATCGGCAAGCGGATGGGCCGCCCGGCTCGGCTCGTCTACTGGGCTCAGGCCGAACTCGTGGCCATTGCCACCGATGCGGCCGAGGTCGTCGGCGGGGCCATCGCCTTGCACATTCTGTTCAACCTGCCGCTGCTGGTGGGCGGCGTGATCACCGGCCTGGTCGCCTTGCTGCTGTTGGGGATTCAGGATCGACGCGGACAGATCATCTTCGAGCGCGTCATCACCGGCCTGCTGCTGGTGATCGCGGTCGGGTTCGCGGCAAGCTACTTTGTCAAGACCGCCCCTCCTGAGGAGATGCTCGGCGGCCTGGTGCCCCGGTTCCGCGGCACCGAAAGCGTGCTGTTGGCGGCCGCCATCCTGGGCGCCACCGTCATGCCGCACGCGGTCTACATGCATTCGGGCCTGGTCCTGGACCGGCACGGCCACCCCGACGAGGGGTCACACCGGCGCCTGCTGCTGCGCGTCACCCGCTGGGATGTGGTGCTGGCGATGACGGTCGCCGGCACGGTGAACGCCGTGATGCTGATCATCGCCGCGATCAACCTGCAGCGCCGCGACGTGAGCGCCTCCATCGAGGGTGCCTACTCCGCGATCCACAACACGCTGGGCGCGACCATCGCGGTGCTGTTCGCGATTGGGCTGCTGGCATCGGGTCTGGCGTCGTCGTCGGTGGGCGCCTACGCCGGCGCCATGATCATGCAGGGGTTGCTGCACCGCTCGGTCCCCATGGTGCTGCGCCGGTTGATCACCCTGGTGCCCGCCCTGGTGATCCTGGCGGTGGGGTTCGATCCCACCCGCGCGCTGGTGTTGTCCCAGGTGGTCTTGTCGTTCGGAATACCTTTTGCCGTGCTGCCTTTGATCAAGCTGACCAGCGATCGCGGCCTGATGGGCGGCGACGTCAATCACCGCATCACCACCATTCTCGGCTGGGCCGTCGGCGTATTGATTAGTCTGCTTAACGTGGTGCTCATCTGGCTGACGGTGACCGGCTGAATGCCGGCCCGCCGGCACCTTTACTTCGCATACGGGTCGAACCTATGCGTCCGTCAGATGGCGCAGCGCTGCCCCGACGCCGCGGATCCGCGGCCGGCGGTGCTGGCCGACCACGACTGGCTGATCAACCAGCGCGGCGTGGCCACCGTCGAACCGCTCGCCGGTAACCAGGTTTACGGGGTGGTCTGGCAGATCTCCGACGGTGACTTGGCGACGTTGGACAGCGCCGAGGGTGTGCCGGTGCGCTACCGGCGCGACGAAATGACCGTGCACACCGACGACGGACCGGCGCCGGCCTGGGTGTACATCGACCACCGGGTGACGCCGGGCCCACCGCGGCCGGGCTACCTACCCAAGATCATCGACGGCGCCACCCAGCACGGGTTGCCGCAACGCTGGGTCGACTTCTTGCGCCGCTGGGATCCGGCCGGCTGGCCCCGCCCGAAATCGTCGACGTCCGGGGCTGGGCCGCAATCGTTTTCGGCGTTACTGAGCGAGCCCGGGGTGACGGAGAGCAGCCAATTGCGTTCGCGTTTCGGCTTTTTGGCGATCCACGGCGGTGGGCTGGAAGAGATGACGGACGTGATCGCCGAACGCGCCGCCGAGACGGCCGGTGCGTCGGTGTATGTGGTGCGCCATCCCGATCGCTACCCGCACCACCTGGCGTCGGCGCTGTTCGACCCGGCCGAATCACCGCGGCTCGCCGAGTTCCTCGACCATGTCGACGTCGCGGTGTCACTGCACGGGTACGGCCGCGACGGCCGCAGCACCCAGCTACTGGCGGGGGGCCGCAACCGGGCGCTGGCCGCCCACCTGGCCCGGCACGTCCGGCTGGCCGGCTACCAGTTGATCACCGACCTCGACGAGATCCCACCGGAACTGCGTGGCCTGCATCCGCGCAACCCGGTGAACCGGGTGCGTGCCGGTGGAACCCAGCTGGAGCTCTCGGCGCGGGTCCGCGGGATCAGCCCGCGCAGCCCGCTGCCGGGTGACGACGGTTTGTCGTCGGTCACCAGCGCCCTGATCCAGGGGTTGGCCGACGCCGCCCGCAGTTGGTCGATATCGCATCGTTGAACGGAGAATGTTGGTGGCCAAGGATTTTCGCTTCGGAATGAGCATGCGGTTCTTCAAGTCGCGCGATGCCCTGCTGGACAAGGCCAAGCGCGCTGAGGACGCCGGCTTCGACATTCTCTGTGTGCCCGACCATTTGGGCGCCGCCGCGCCCTTCCCGACGCTGACCGCGGTCGCGATGGCCACCACGACGCTGCGGCTGAGCATGTATGTGCTCAATTCGGCGTTCTACAAGCCGGCCCTGCTCAGCCGGGACATGCAGGCACTGGACCTGCTCAGCGACGGCCGCCTGGAGATCGGGCTGGGCACCGGTTACGTCCGCGAGGAGTTCGAAGCCGCGGAGATCCCGTATCCCAGCGCACGCGAGCGGGTCGACTACCTCGAACACATGACGAAGTACCTGAAAGAGCACCACCCGTCGACGCCGCTGATCATCGCCGGCAACGGCGATCGGGTGCTGACCATCGCCGCCCGCAACGCCGACATCATCGGGCTGACCGGATCCAGGGTGCGCGACGTCGAGGACCCGTTCGCCGAGCGGGTCGACTTCGTCCGCAAGGCCGCCGGAGATCGGTTCGACTCGCTGGAGCTGAATCTGGCCATCACGGCGATGCCGCGGGCCGGCGAGACCGAGCCCGACCTCAAGCTGACCCGCGCCTATTCGCCGGACCTGTCCGACGAGGAGATCCTGTCGCAGCCCTCGGTGCTCAGCGGTTCGCCGCGCGATATCGCCGACACCTTGTCCGGGTACCGGGAGAAGTACGGCGTCTCGTCCTTCACCGTGCAGGACAACAACATCGAGAACTTCTCGAAGGTGATCGCCGAACTGCGCTGACCGCCGTGGCGATTCAGGGGTCAGCCTGCCGGTAAGCTCAGGCCCGTCCGCCCTCGTAGCTCAGGGGATAGAGCACGGCTCTCCTAAAGCCGGTGTCGCAGGTTCGAATCCTGCCGGGGGCACCGCATAATGTGTGACGGGCCGCCACTGTCATGGCCAGTCCGGCGAGGGGTATGAATCGGCGGCACGGCGCAAGAGGATGGTCGGATGACCACCTCACCGAACCGCGTTCTCATCCCGACATTCGCCGCGCTGCGCTTCGCCACCGGCGTGACCGCATGGGCGGCTCCGGCCAAGGCCGCGCGCCTGTTTGGGCTGGCCGGCGCCGAGCGGCAGCCCTTCACCACCCAGCTGTTCGGGTCTCGCGAATTGACGCTGGCCCTCGCCGTCACGGATGCCTCTCCGCGGTTGCGCACCCGCGCACTACAACTTGGGCTGCTCACCGACGCCATGGACGTCATCGCGGCCCTGCGCGGCATCCGACGTCAGACGCTGCCGCCGGCCGGTGCCCTCATCACCGGCGGCGGCGCGGCGTTGTTTCTCGGCTTGGGACTTGCCGCGTTGGCAAACCAGAATCGCGCCGGCGCCTCGACGGCGTGAGCCGGGTGGTGAGTTGGGTCACGTCGTCGCCCGATCGGGCAACCTTCCGATCGTCCAGGTGTTGCAAGACCTAGTCACTCAACGAACGGTGACCCCACCTAGCGAGGCTGACATGCAGACCCCCACCGGAGGACGTTTCGGCGCCCGCTACCCGATCGCCGAGACACTGTGGATCATCGCGGGCACAATCTTATTGCTCGCCTTCGGGGACGTCGTACTCGTATTGGCCTTGGCGGTCGGCTTCGTGGGTATGACGGCCGCCTGGTGGATTCATCGCGACGCCCGCCCGCGCAGCGGTGACGAGGCCTTGGCTTCGGTGTCTCACCTGCCGGCGGGCCGCGGCGAGCTCACGAAGGCGTCGGTGCACGCACCGTGGCATCGCCGCCGCGCCGCCTAGCGGCGCCACAGGCCGAGCCCACGTGCGGCTACCCCCAGGTGGCTCGGGGCGGTGTGGCCTTGGACTTCTCGGCAGAGGACAAGTGCACGGCATGGACGCCAGGCTTCTTGGCCAGCTGGTCCAACAGACTTTCCAGGTGCGCCTTATCGGTGTGCCAGTGCTGAACCGCCTCGGGCGTCTGCTGCAGTTCCGCGAGGACGGTCTTCAGCTTGTCCGGCGTCTCGGCGTCGTCGCCCGACGGGCGGCGGCCCACCCCCCGCAGGGCGGCTCCGGTGAGTCCGCGGGGCACCGAGCCGCCCAGGGCGCTTCCGGCCAAGGCCGCCAGGACCATTTCGCTGGCGAGACCACTCGTGCTCGCCGCGACCGTCGGCGCGGCACCCACGCTGGTGCACTCCAGCACGGTGGCGGCCAACTTGATCCCCGGGCTGGCCACCGCCCAGCTCGGCGGTACGGATAACGCTCCTGCCAGGCCGGCGCTGCCGACACTTGCGGACACGGCGGACGCGCCGGCCGTCGTGGCCGCCTGCGTGCTCGAGCCGAGCGCGGCGAACAGCGGTCCCTCCAGGTCGACCGCCGTGTCGCTCCAGGTCCGTGCCGTCACCACCAGGCCCAAGCTCAGGCTGAGCAACGTGTCGTTCACCGGACGAATGGCTTTGGTGACGAACTCGACGTTCGCGGCGATCCGCGCCAGCGGTGTGGAGTTCAGGTTGTTCAGCCATGTCGCCAACGACGACGGATCCGCTGCGGGGGATGCAGCCGGCGCTGCCAGGCTTTGCAAGGTTCGCGGCGTCGAGGACATCAACTGCGACAGGGCGGATTGCACGTTGGCCGGAGCGACGCCGGCGGCCTGGGCGACGGCGCCCGATTGACCGAACGCTCCGGCGGGATTGGTGGTTTGTGGCGCCGAGTCGAACGGCGTCATCTGCGCGGCGGTCGCCGAGGATCCGGCGTAGCCGTACATCACCGCGGCGTCTTGCGCCCACATCTGCCCGTACTCCGCCTCCGTGGCCGCGATCGCGGCAGCGTTGTGGCCCAGCACATTGGTCGCCACCAGTGCCGTCAGCCGGCTGCGGTTCTCCGCGATCGCCACCGGGGGCACCGTCGCCGTGAACGCGGTCTCGTAGGCGGCCACCGCCGCCCTGGCCCGCGCGGCGGCCTGCTCGGCCTGCGCGGCGGTGAGACTCATCCATTCCACGTAGGGTGCAACCGCGGCCGCCATGGCCGCCGACGACGGCCCCTGCCAACCGCTGGCCAGGTTGGAAATCACCGCGTCGTACGCTGCCGCCGCAGAGTGCAGCTGAGCGGCCAAGCCATCCCACGCCGACGCGGCGGCCAACATCGGCCCCGAACCGGGACCCGCATACATCCGAGCGGAGTTGATCTCCGGGGGTAAGGCTCCAAAATCCATTGCTGCTCCTCGATATTGGCGACGGCAGCTAGTCCCGCGCGTCGTCGGCGTTGATGACGATGATGGTGGCGGTAGTTGCCGCCCGCCCGAATGCGCTGCCCCCGAGGCTCATTCCGCGAGTAGAACCACCACCGGCGGCAGCCACGGCACGCCCGGCCAGACCCGAAGCGGCCATATTGCCGAACAGCGACCCCTGCCCCTCTGCCGCCAGCACGGCCGGCGCACCGGCGACTGTGGTTTGTGGCAACACCATGGCGACGGGCCGAACTTCCGGGGCGGCGGCGGCCCATCCCTGCGGCACCGACAGGCGCCCGACCATGGCCGCTCGGCCTATCCCCGTTGGAACTTCGGCACCACCGGGCCTCGGTGAGCCGACCACGCGGTTGCCCGGCTCGGCCCCGCCGCCGAGCTGGGCCAGCTTGAGTCGGTCGCGGTCCAGCCGCTGCCTGGCACTGTTCACATTGGCCACGTTTTGTGGCACCAGATAGTTTTCGACGCCCAGCAGATAAGGGCTGCCGCCGATGCCGAAGAGCGACACTGGGCCCAGTGGACCCGTGAGCGCCGAGTCGAGAGCCGACAGCAGCGACGGGGGATCGGCAGCAGCAGCAGGCGTGGTCAGGCTCTGCAGTGATTGAGGCACGACGGACATCAGTTGCGGCAGAGCCGATTGCGTGTGGGTCACGACCGACCCGCCGGCAGCGTTGGCGACGGTAGCGGCTTGTGCCGCCGTCCCGGCCGGGTTGGCGGTCTGCGGCGCCTGGGTGAACGGCGTCATCTGAGCGGCGGCCGCCGAGGAACCGGCATAGCCGTACATCGCCGCGGCATCCTGGGCCCACATCTCGGCGTACTCGGCCTCGGTTGCCATGATCGCCGGAGTGTTTTGACCGAGGAGGTTGGTCGCGATCAGCGCCATCAACCGCGCACGGTTGGCGGCGACGATCGGCGGCGGCACGGTCGCGGCGAACGCGGCTTCATAGGCGGCCACCGCCACTCGCGCCTGATCGGCGGCCTGCTCGGCTTGGGCGGCGGTCAAGCTCATCCACGCGACATACGGCGCTGCCGCCGCCGCCATCATGCCCGACGAGAGGCCTCGCCAATCACCGGTCAGGCTCGCGATCACCGACTCGTACGACGCCGCCGCGGAGTGCAGCTGGACGGCCAACCCATCCCACGCCGCCGCGGCGGCCAGCATCGGGCCGGCGCCGGGGCCGACGTACATCCTGCCGGAGTTGACTTCCGGCGGTAGGAATCCGAAATCCATTGTTATCCCACCTGATTCAGCGGTACGGCGGTCACACCTCAAGGCAAACCCGCACCGGCCGCAGTACCGGTTTACTGATTGGAAAATTATTTGCGGCCCGGCGTCGCGAGCCCGATTCGCTTTCGGTGCCGGGGGTGCAATACCGACCGGCTCGTGACCGGGCTGCGAGCGGCCGGTCGAGTGCTCTGACGTAAGTTGTTGATTCGCACATCGATTCGACGAATCACAGTCCGCGACCAGGAATTCCGGCAGGGAACTCGGAGAACCTTGCGACGTGGCTACGGCAGTTCGTGGGCCGTCGTGATAGCCGACGCCGCCGGCGTTGTCGCGCAACGCCGGTCACGACATGAAAGGGTCAACCTCGAATGGTTAGGATCCCCTGCTGCGCCACGGGCGATGCCGTCGACGCTGCAGGTATGACTCGACGCGGCAATTATGGGTATCCGTGATGACTTCGATTGCGCGCCAGCTGTCTTGACGGGTCTGCTCGGCGATGAACGCGGCGAGGAAGGGCCGTCCCCGGGTGAGGTGACCGGCCGGCACCGGGGCGTGCCCCAGGCGGCGCAAGGCGATTCCACAGGCGCTCGCCGCAAACACTGACGGCGAGCTGCCCTCCAGAGACCTCATTGCAACGCTCCTGCTTGCACGGCTTTGTGCCGCAAGAAAATCCCCGCTCTACAAGTAGATGAACAGAACACGATCGTACTTTTCGTTGTGACGCGATGTCCAGCTTGCGTTCATCCACTTCGTCTAGTGTCCCGCGCTACTCCGCGGGCGCCACCGGGGAGGCGCGCCGGGGCCGGGCGCCGCGGCGCATCTGGCCGGCCGGCCGGCCCCGTCGCCGCCAATTGGTCGGCAGTCACCACTCGAGTTGCGCGCGAAAGCCGGAGAAGAGGACTACCATCCATAACGTGCGTGTGAGGGAAGAAACGTAGCGCCCGTCGCTTCGTTGGGGCATACGATCTGCCGAGCCTGCGATGCGGAAGCTAGTCGCGACACTGATGGCCGCTGGGGCCGTGCTGCTCAGCGGGGCTACCGCCAGCGCCGAGAATCAACCGGCGCCGCCTCCCCCGCCCGCCCCTTCGTTCTACGCACCGAAGTGCCTGAGTTTCGACCCCAATCCGCCGGCACATTGGAACTATCTGCCCTGCGGGTGGACCACGGACGGCAAGCGGTGGATTCCGCCGCCGCCGTGACCGAGACCCCCTGACACAGATCGGCGACGACGGCCTCGCGGAAAAGCCTTGCGCCGTTTGCTAACTGGCTTTGAGGTGTCCGCCTCCCCGGCAGCTAACGCCGCAGACGCCCGCATCCCCCCGGGCGTCTGCGAGCGAAAGCGCCTGGTCGATCGGAACACCACTGCAGTCCAGGCCGTTGACCACCAGGCCCAGACTGATCGCGCCGTCGGCGCGGGTCCCTTCGATGCACACCTCGATGTCCCGCAGGCCCGGCCTGCCCACCGTCCAGAAATCCGGCCGGTGACCGTCGAACACCGTGTGGGTCTGCGCGCCGCCGACACTGTCGCCCCTCGACGCCGCGCCCGCCGACGAACTGGGCACGCCGTCGGGTAGGGCCGCCGCCGCGAGAGGAGTGAGCGGGTCGGCCAGGCCGCAACAATTGTCGTGATACTCCAAGGCGATCATCGTCGCCCTCCTCTCACTCGGCCATCGTTGTTCGGTGGCAACGCTTTACGGCAGCACGGTGTGCATCAGCATCACGTCGTATGCCGACCACAACGACAGGTTGAAGTACAGGTCTCGTCCCGACGACCAGGGATGGATCATCGGCGCGTAGATGCCGCCGGGCATCTGGAAGGAGGACACCAGCGGTTGCTCGGGACTCCAGGGGCCTTGCGGCGTCGGCGCGGTCCTCGCCACCACGTCGTTGCTGCCGCCGTCGGTGTAGAGCACCAGGTACTGCTTGAGATAACTGTTGTATTGCGCCGACATTTCGCCAACCGGCCCGGGGAAGATCGGCGTCGCCGCGCCGGGATTGTTTGCGACCCAATGGCCGCCGTTGTCGCCGTTCCAGTACTGGTACTTGGTCAGGTCGGGCAGTTGGTTCGGTGGGACGCGGGACAGAAACGCCGCGCCGCCACGTCCCGACGGGGTGCCGAATTGGTAGAGGTAGCCGTCGTTCCCCTTCAGGAAGGCGCCCATCTGGAAGTTCTCATTGCCCGGCGTAAACCCGGCTCCCGGAATGGCGTCCGGTGAGGCCGTGCGGATGGTGGTCGGGAAGATCCCCCAGTTCTGGCCGTTGTCGTTGGACCTGGCGATCGCCGAGTAGTTGGTCGACCACTCGCCGTCGCGGCCCCACTGGCGGATCGACATGTAGCTCATGTACTGCGTGCGGCCCATGGACATCGCCGCGGTCGGGATGATTCCCGTCTCGTGCGCCGCCTTGTGGATGGTGTTGACGACCTGCTTGGACAGCCCGGGCGCCCACACCGGCGACCCCGAATACCGGTCGTTGGGCACACCGTCGGCGATGTGAATGCCCTTGGACAGGTCGTGGTCGTTGCTGCGGAACAAGGTGTTGTAGCGCCACTGCTGGCCGTGCACCTTGCAATAGCCGAACGTGTCACCGAAGGCCATCAGTACCTGACGGTTGGCGGGATCGCCGTTGTCCCAGGCGATCCCGAGGTCGGTGCCGGAGATGCTGAAGCGTTGCAGGGTCTTGTTCGGACCGTTCGGTCCGGTCACCCAGTCGACCAGTGACGTCGGCGCACCGGCGATCGAAGGGGGCGGCGGGCCGGGCTCGGGCTGCGGCTGCGGCATCGGCGCGGCGTTGGGACGCAGCTGGTTGGCATTCGGCGGCAGCGCGGGAACCCCGGGCGCGGGCGGATTGGGTCCTGGCGGCAGCACCTCGGCTTGCGGGTACATCGGCGCGGCCGGGTCGGCTCCGGGCCCTTCGGCTCGCGGATGCACCGGTGCCGAGTACTGGCGGCCTGGAGCTGTCGGCTTGAGCAGTGACGAGATCAGCGGGCCCAGCCGAGGCAGCGGCGCCTGGTCGTTCGTGTGCGTGGGCCGGCGCCCGGTCGGCGGCTGGACGACCGGCTGCGGCGCGGGCATGGCCACCGGCGGCGCGGGAGGATCGACGTTCGCCTCGGGCGCCCCACACGGTGTGGCGTTTGCCGTTGGCGCGGGCCCGATCACGAGGACGAATCCGACAGCGGCCGCCGACGCCATCGTGAGCGACACACTTCGCAGAAACGCCGACATGTAACACCTTTCGAGGGGTAGGACGCCGGTCCTTAGTTGGCTCATGTGACGATAGTGATCCACGGGGCATATGTGACCAGTGATGAACCGATAGGTATCCATCCGTGACCGTGTCGCAACGCGGCGATCGCGGCGCGGCCGCACCCGTTCGACGGTTAACTCCGGGCCGAACCGTGCAGTTGAGAGGCGTTGTCGGCTTTGCCGTTGTCGCCAACACAGTCAACCACGCGGCGCCGGAAGCGCTGCCAGGATGGGGCCACGGGCCGGTCGGACCGAACCGAGGCGGCTTCCCGCCGGCGACACTCCTGTTACTCGGTAGCGGGCGTTTCATTCCCGGGGTCCATCGGCGCCCGGGCCGCCGTTCGAGGCGCCGCGGTGGGTGGGGCACCACTTTGCTGACCGAGCCGAGGAGAACGGCACAGACATCGGCTTGCGCGACGACCTGTCGTCCAGCCGGGCAGCGGCGCGCCGCGCCGGTCGCGCCCCGGGCGCGCATCGGTACAAGCGCACCACATTGGCGCAGCTCAGACTCTCGCCGACGGGACCGACCCGACGCTGTTGCACACACGCAAAACGAAATTCGCCATTCGCCTGGCACAGCGCGAACGCCATGCCACACTGAAACAGATTGGGTCAGCATGTTTGTCGACCCCCATGGGCGGCAATGATCCAACAGAGGCGAGCACGTCGGCCGGCCTTCGTGTCCGCCTAGGTCCCGTCGGTTCAGCCCGAGAGCCGACGGGGCCGCCCTCTTCTCGGGCCTTTCACGGCCCGAACACCGGTCCGCAACGGCTCGCCGATTGGCCTCAACAACACCGCGGTGCGGGAGTACCGTCGGCGTATGGATGGGTCGCCAGGCGTGTGGATTCTCGGTGGTTACCAAAGCGATTTCGCGCGCAACCTGACCAGAGAAGGCCGCGACTTCGCCGCGCTGACCGTCGAGGTTGTCGACGCCACACTGACCGCGGCGAAGGTCGATCCGGCCGCCATCGAGGTGGTGCACGTCGGCAACGCCTTCGGTGAGATGTTCGCCCGCCAGGGCCACCTCGGGGCGATGCCGGCGACTGTCTGCGACGGCCTGTGGGACACCCCGGCCTCGCGCCACGAAGCGGCGTGCGCGTCCGGCAGCGTGGCGGTGCTGGCGGCGATGGCCGATCTGCGATCGGGCGCATACGACACCGCACTGGTGGTGGGCATCGAGCTGGAGAAGACCGTCCCCGGCGACACCGCCGCCCAGCATCTGGGTGCCGCCGCATGGACCGGACACGAGGGCGCCGGCGCCCGCTACCTGTGGCCGTCCATGTTCGCCCAACTGGCCGACGAATACGACCGGCGGTACGGCCTGGACGACGCGCACCTGCGAGCCATCGCACAGCTCAACTTCGCCAACGCTCGGCGCAATCCCAACGCGCAGACCCGCGAGTGGACCATCCCGGACCCGATCGGCGACGACGACGCGACCAACCCGATCACCGAAGGCCGGCTGCGGCGGTTCGACTGCAGCCAAATGACCGACGGCGGCGCGGGTTTGGTGCTCGTCAGCGACGCCTATCTGCGCGAGCACCCCGATGCGCGCCCGATCGGGCGCATCGACGGGTGGGGTCACCGCACGGTCGGGCTGGGACTACGACAGAAACTGGACCGCGCCGACGGTGACCCGTACGTTCTGCCCCACGTGCGGGCCGCGGTCGCCGATGCGTTGCGCCGCGCGCGGCACGGCCTCGACGACGTGGACGGATTCGAGGTGCACGACTGCTTCACCCCCAGCGAGTACCTGGCCATCGACCATCTCGGGTTGACCGGTCCGGGTGAATCGTGGAAGGCCGTCGAGAACGGCGAGATCGAAATCGGGGGCCGGCTGCCGATCAACCCCAGCGGCGGGCTGATCGGCGGCGGACACCCGGTCGGCGCGTCCGGCGTGCGGATGCTGCTCGACGCGGCCAAGCAGGTCAGCGGCGCCGCCGGCGAGTATCAGGTCGACGGCGCGCAGACCTTCGGCACGCTGAACTTCGGCGGAAGTACCGCAACCACAGTCAGTTTCGTCGTCAGCGGCACCGAAGGCGCGTGAGCCATGGATGTTGAAATCGTCGGCAAGTTCCTGTCAACCCTGCCCGAAGACGACGATCACCCCTACCGAACCGGGCCATGGCGCCCCCAGACCACCGAGTGGGACGCCGATGACCTCGTCGCCGTCGAGGGTGAGATCCCCCGCGACCTGGACGGCGTCTACCTGCGCAACACCGAGAACCCGCTCCACCCCGCACTGAAGACCTATCACCCGTTCGACGGCGACGGCATGGTGCACGTGGTTGGCTTCCGGGACGGAAAGGCCTTCTACCGCAACAGATTCATCCGCACCGACGGTTTTCTCGCCGAGAACGAGACCGGCGGACCGCTGTGGCCGGGTCTGGCCGAGCCCGTCCAACTGGCCCGCCGCGAGCAAGGGTGGGGCGCGCGCACCCGGATGAAGGATGCGTCAAGCACAGACGTCACCGTCCACCGCGGGGTCGCGCTGACCAGTTTCTACCAGTGCGGCGACCTGTACCGGATCGACCCGTACACGGCCGACACCCTCGGCAAGGAGTCCTGGAACGGCGGCTTTCCGGCCGACTGGGGCGCGTCCGCACATCCCAAGGTAGACAACAGAACCGGCGAATTGCTGTTCTTCAACTACAGTAAGCAAGAGCCGTACATGCATTATGGCGTGGTCGACGAGCGCAACGAGCTGGCACATTATGTCGACATCCCGCTGCCCGGCCCGCGGCTCCCCCATGACATGGCGTTCACCGAAAACTACGCCATCCTCAACGATTTCCCCTTGTTCTGGGATCCTCAGCTGCTCGAGCACGACGTGCACCTGCCCCGCTTCTATCCCGACATGCCGTCGCGATTCGCGGTGATTCCGCGCCGCTGCGGCACCGGAGACATTCGCTGGTTCGAGGCCGATCCCACTTTCGTGCTGCACTTCACCAATGCCTACGAGGTCGGCGACGAGATCGTGCTCGACGGATTCTTCGAAGGTGATCCGTCTCCCCTGGATACCGGAGGAACCAAGTGGGAGAAGCTGTTTCGCTTCCTCGCCTTGGATCGTCTGCAGGCCCGGCTGCATCGGTGGCGCTTCAACCTGGTCACCGGCGCGGTACGAGAAGAGCAGCTCTCGGAGTCCATCACCGAGTTCGGCACCATCAATCCCGGCCACGCCGCGCGCGACTACCGCTACACCTACGCCGCCACCGGCAAGCCCGGCTGGTTCTTGTTCGACGGTCTGGTCAAACACGACCTGCGCACCGGGTACGAGGAAAAATTCGCCTTCGGCGACGGCGTCTACGGCAGCGAGACCGCGATGGCGCCGCGCGCGGGCGCCGTCGGCGAAGACGACGGTTACCTGGTCACCCTCACCACAGACATGAACGCCGACGCCTCCTATTGCCTGGTGTTCGATGCCGCCCGGGTCGGCGACGGCCCGGTGTGCAAAGTACAACTGCCGGAGCGCATCTCCAGCGGCACCCATTCGACGTGGGCACCCGGAACAGAGCTGCGGCGTTGGCGCACCACGGAGTCGGCGGCCGCGGCGATTGGGCTGTGACGATGCCGCATCGCCGCCGGATGACGCACTGGCCCGCACAGCTGGCCCCAATCGGCGGTCTGCGTTTCGCTCGCCGGTCGTCGAATTTCGCTGAGACGGTGCGGTTTTACCGTGAACTAGTGGGGCTGCCGCTCTATGAGACTTTCGAGGGAAGCTACGGCAGCAACGGCGCCATCTTCGGGCTGCCCAGCTGGAACCTGACGCTGGAGATCGTCGAATCGCCCGAGCCCATCGCTGTGGACCAGCACGAGCAGCTGTGCCTGTACTTCCCCGACAAGCGGGCCCAACAGGCCGCGACCGCCCGTCTTCTAGCGGCCGGGACGTCGCCTGTCGAACAGCACCCCTATTGGGCGGCCACCGGTGCGGTCACCTTCCGCGACCCGGACGGTCGCGAGATCGTGTTCGCGCCCTTCGTGTTCGGCGTCAACGAGCCCGGCCACAGCGCCAGTTCGGGAAAACACGAATTCCCGTCGGCCTGACGGTTCAGCGGCCGGGCCGTCCAGAGGCCAACGCCGCGATGACGGCCACCAGCGAGCACGCCACCGCGCAGACGGCAGCACCCGCCCCGACGTAGAGGCCGTATTCGGCCGACACCGGCGGGCTGACGTTGATCTTGTAATACCACACCGTGAGGGTCACCAGCAGCGACGAAATCAACAGGGCGGCAATCGAAGCCACTTTCACCGACAGGCCACGACCGATCATCGCGCCGACCACCAGCAGCGTCGAGGCCAACAGCACGATGAGCTGGCCCGCGCCGAACCCCCGCGGCAGTTCCAGGTTGCCGTGTGCGCCGCCGATGGCGTTGGCCCAGCCCCCGCCGTTCACGGTCGTCCTCAGCCACGGCAGCCATGCGCTGGCCGACACCACCACGGCGAAAAACGCCACCAGCCAACCGGGACGGAGTCGGCGAGTCATGCTAGCGAGATTAACGGACTGCGGCACCGGCCCGCGTGAGCGAGCGCGCGGCTCGCCGCACTTGGATCGCTAGGTCGGCAGCGAGGACAGGTTGAAGATCGCACCCGTCGGATCGCTCGCGGCGGCCAGCCGTCCGTACGGGGTGTCCTCGGCGTCGCGCACCACGGCGCCGCCGTTGTCGGCGATCACCCGCAGCGTCTTGTCGACATCCTCGGCGCCGAAGAAGATCACCCAGTTAGGCGAAATCTCCTCCGACAAGGCCGCGCCGTCCATCACGCCGAGCAGCTCCTCATCGCCGAACCGGGCTGTGCTGTAGCGGAATTCGTCTGTATCGGAAACCGGCTCGGTCTGCCATCCGAGCACGTCGCGGTAGAAGTCGAGGGCCGCGCCGTAGCCGCGCGTGGTCAGCTGGTGCCAGACCGGACTGCCGGCCGCCCCGATGAGCTCGAAGCCACGGTGCTCCAGCGGCTGCCACAAGCCGAACACCGCGCCGGTTGGGTCGGTCGCCACGGCCATGTGGCCCTTGGCGGGCACCTCGATCGCCATGCACACCGACCCGCCGGCCCCGGTCACCGCGGACAGCGTGGCGTCGAGGTCGGCGGTGTGAAAATAAGTGGTCCGGTGATCCTGCTTCGGGCCGGTTGGCCATCAGGCCCGCGACCATATGGCCGTCCTTGGCGGCGTTGACGTATCCGTGGTACTCGGGACCGGCGGACTCGAACGTCCAGCCGAAGACCACGCCGTAGAACTCCTGGGCACGGGCCACGTCGGATGTGGTCAGGTCGATCCAGCAGGGAGCGCCCAGCGGCGCGCTGTCACGGGTGGGCACGGTGACCTCCTTGGGGTGTCTGGCCCCCGACAGGGGAGCTTCACCACTACCGACTGCCGCCCCACCGAAAACTCATCGGCGGTCAGCCGTGCGCCCTGCCGTCGCCGTTTGTGCTGGGGTCGGATCGGGTGAACACCGTGACGAAGTTCTCCAGCGACCGGTCGATGTCGCCGCGCAGGGCGGCAGCGACGATCATGCCGATGGGCCCGAACAGCGCCGGGCCGCCCAGATGCACGTCGAAGCTGACGACCGAGCCGTCGTCCTTGGGCGCGATCTTGGCCATCAGCTTGACCTTGACCCCGCCGACGCCGTCGCCGTTGAGCGTCATGCCCTCGGGCGGCTTGTAGCGCACCACCGTCCATTTGATCCGGTTGTACATGCCCTTGACCTCGACGATCGACTCGACGACCGTGCCCTTTTCGATCTCGTCGGGCAAGGTGCTGCGCCACACCCGGTGAATGGTCAGCCAGTCCTTGTACCGGGACAGGTCAGAGGCGTGCTGCCAGGCCACCTCGGGTGGCAGCGGGACATCGATGGATCCGGAAAGCTTGGCCATTGCTCAGTTCTGCTGGTCGCCGGTGTCCGCGGTGCCGGCGGCCTTCTTGGCCTGCTCCTGCACCTGGTGGATGGTGTCGGTGTACTTGCCCTGCGTCTTGTCGTCGACGAACTCGCCGGCCTTGTCGATCGCCTTTTCGACCTTGTCGGCGTTCTGCGACAACAGGTCCTTCGCCTTGTCCAGGAATCCCATGCACCCTCCCTTTTCCCGGCATCGTACTTGGCCGGTGACGACGCCCCGCGGTGAGTTCGGCGCGCTCAGCGCCACAACCGCGGCCGCACGCCCAGCACTTTGGCCCGGATCCACCACGTGGCCTCGATCGCCGCCGCACCCAGCACGCCGACCCCCAGCGCCGTGGCGGTCACCGCGACATTGGAGGGGTCGAGCAGGAACGCCTTACGCGCCAGCGGCAGGCTGAAAATCACCACATAGGCCAGGCCCGAAGCGATTACCAGCGCCACCCGCCACCACTGGTAGGGGCGCGCCACCACCGCCAGCACCCACAGCGCCGTCATCAGCAGCGTGATCAGCGCCGCGGTCGACGCCTGATCCTGTTGGACGTAGGTGGCGTGGCGGCCGTGATAGGCCAACAGGTAGGACGCGAACGTCGCGGTGCCGACGATCAGCCCGCAGGGCAGCGCCGAGGTGAGCACCCGGCGCACGAAACCCGAGTGGGCCCGTTCGTTGTTGGGCGCCAGCGACAGGATGAACGACGGTATGCCGATGGTGAACCAGGCGGCGATGGTGACGTGGATGGGTTGGAACGGATACAGCAGCGGGTCGGCCTTCAGGGGCTTGGCGAGCAGGCATTCGATGCCCACCAGCAAGGCCAGCAGGACCGAGTACACCGTCTTGGTCAGGAACAGGTTGGCGACGCGCTCGATGTTGCCGATCACCCGGCGTCCCTCGCCGACGACGTAGGGCAGCGTGGCAAACCTGTTGTCCAGCAGGACGATCTGGGCGACGGCGCGAGACGCCGGGCTGCCGGCGCCCATCGCGACGCCGATGTCGGCGTCCTTGAGGGCCAGCACGTCGTTGACACCGTCACCGGTCATCGCCACGGCGTGGCCACGCGACTGCAGGGCTTGTACGATGGCGCGTTTCTGGTCCGGGCGGACGCGACCGAACGTGGTGTGGGATTCCAGCGCGTCGGCCAATGGTGCCGGCTCCGACGGCAATTGGCGCGCGTCCATCGTCTCGCCGTGCAGCCCGAGCTTACCGGCGACGGCCCCGACCGAGACGGCGTTGTCACCGGACAGCACCTTGACCGAAACACCTTGACCGGCAAAGTAATCCAGCGTCTCGCGGGCGTCCGGTCGCACCTTCTGTTCGAGGACCACCAGCGCGACGGGGGTGACGCGGCCCGGCGCGTCCGGGTGGTCGACGGCGACGTCGCCGGCGGCGACCAGCAGGACCCGCATCCCCTGCGCGCCGATCCGCTCGGCCTGTTCGGCGGCCGCGGATCCTGGGTCGAGCAGCACGTCCGGCGCTCCCATCACCCAGTTTCCGTGGTCTTGAAAAGAGACGCCGCTCCATTTGGTGGCCGACTTGAAAGGTGCTGTCGCCGTGGCGGTCCAGCCGGGTGGCTCGCTGTAGGTCTCGGCGATCGCCCGCATGCTCGCGTTGGGTCGCGGGTCCTGGGCGGCCAACGACGCCAGCACGTCGGCGATGGCGGGGCGCTGCCCCGGGTCGTCGAGTTCGTCGACCCGCGCGACCCGCATGCCGCTTTCGGTCAGGGTGCCGGTCTTGTCCGCGCAGACCACGTCGACCCGCGCGAGTCCCTCGATGGCGGGCAGCTCCTGTACCAGGCAGCGGCGCTGGCCGAGCCGGACCACCCCGACCGCGAACGCGACCGACGTCAGCAACACCAGCCCTTCGGGGACCATGGGCACCAGCGCGCCGACGGTGCGCAGCACGGCCTGCCGCCAGCCGGTGTGCGTGGTGGTGAACAGCTGGGTGTAGATGGTGAGCAGACCGGCGGGCACCAAGAGGTAGGTGATGAACTGCAAAATGCGGTTGATGCCGTTGCGCAGTTCGGATTTCACCAGGGTGAACTTGCTGGCCTCCTCGGCGAGCCTGGTCGCATAGGCGTCCGGTCCGACCTTGGTGGCGCGGTAGGCGCCGCTGCCCGCGACGACGAAACTGCCCGACAGCACCGCGTCGCCGACGGTCTTGGCGATGGGGTCGGCCTCACCGGTCAGCAGCGACTCGTCGACTTCCAGGTTCGCCTCCTCGACGATCTCGCCGTCGACGACGACCTGATCCCCGGGGCCCAGCTCGATGATGTCGTCCAGCACCACCTCGGCGGGCGGCACCGCTCGGGCGCCGGATTGCCTGCGCACCAAGGGTTTCGCCTGCCCGACGATCGCCAGCTTGTCCAGGGTCTGCTTGGCCCGGATCTCTTGGACCATGCCGACGACACTGTTGGCGATGATCAGCAGCCCGAACATGCCGTTGATCAGCGAACCGGTCGCCAGCACGATCAGCAGCAGCACCCCCAGTATCGCGTTGATCCGGGTGAAGACGTTGGCGCGCACGATATCGGTGATGCTGCGCGTGGCGCGTTCGCGCACCGCGTTGGTCTTGCCGTCGGCCACCCGCTGCGCCACTTCGGCGTCGGTCAGGCCAGACGTAGCAGCGAGAGTCATCGCGTGAAGGTCCCCAGCTTGTCGGAGTCGTAGTATTCCAAGTTCAGCGAAGGCGTCGGCGAAGCAGAAAACGTAGCCTTGGAAATCGTTCCCGGTGGGGCGTTTTCGTCGGTCAGGCCGAAGGTGAAGGTGTCGCCGTCCCAGTGGGTGAGGGTGAGCGTCCGGTTCCTCGGACCCATCGCCAGTTGCAGCGCGCCGTCGTGTTCGGTGACGACGGCCGGTCCCCAGTAGTCGCTGGCGTAGATGCCGGCGTAGTCGCCGAGGGGTCTGGCCGGTGCGGGGTTGGCCGGGGGTTGCTTGCCGACCAATGACCCCAGCGGGTTGTTCAGCCAGCCGATCGCCTTGTTGTACAAGGGCCCCCAGTCCTCGCGAATGTGGCCGTACTGGACGAGGTCCATGAATTCGGCGGTCAGCGTTTCCGGGATGCCGTAGGGCGCGGCGTTGGTCAGCGCGATGATGCCCAAATCCTCGGCGGGCAGCGCGACGAAGTTGGTCGCCGCGCCCAGATCGAAAGCTCCCGAATGGCTGTACTCGGTGCGTCCCGAAGAATCCACCGAGGAGTTGAAACCGTATCCGTAAAACCCGGTGCGCGCCTGCGGAGTTTTCGCGGGCGCCGATACCACCTGCGGGCTGACGGCGGGCAGCAGCGCTTCCGGCGAGACGATCCGCCGGCCGTCGTAGGTCCCGTTGCCCAGCAACATCATCAGCCAACGGGCCATGTCGTTCACCGATGAGCTGACGCCGCCCGCGGGCGACTGGGCATCGGGGTCACGCTGGAACCGGGCCTGCCACGTGCCGTCGATCTTGATGTGGTTGACCGCATGGTTGGGCCGGGCGAGGAAATCGGCGAACCGTGAGCTGGTCGACGTCATGCCCAGCGGGCGGTAGAGCACCTCGTCGGACAGGTCCTCCCACGGCTTGCCCGCCGCGGCCGCCACCGCCTCCGCCCCGGCGGTGATCCCATAGTTGGTGTAGGCGTAGCTGATTCGGAACGGGTCCAGCGGCAGGTACTTGAGCCGCTCGAGCGTTTGCCGACGGTCGTAGCCCAGGTCTTCGAGCTTGTCACCGGCGTGGTCGGGCAGCCCGGAGCGATGCGCATACAGGTCGCCGACGGTCACATGGCCGGTGACATAGGGATCGCTCAGCGCGAACCACGGCAGCTTGGCCGCGACGGGCGTGTCCCAGGCGACAACGTTGTCGCTGACTTCGTGCGCGATCACGGTCGCGCCGACCGATTTGGACACCGACGCCAACTGGAAGACGGTGTCGGCGTCCACCTTGTTGTCCTGCCCCTGCCCCTTGCTGACGTCTTTGACGCCAAAACCTTTGGCGTACAATATTTTCCCGTCGTGCACAATGGCCACGGCCATTCCGGGGATGCCGCTGCTTTTCATCAGGTCGCCGACCAGTCCGTCGACCTTGGCGACGGCCTCGTCGATGCGGCCGGCGGGGATCGATACGCCGAAGACCTGGTTGGGCGGGACGTCGGACAGTGTGGACGGCGGCCCGGCGGTCGGCTGGCCGGAACCGCAACCCGTCAGCCCGAGCAGCGCCGCGGCGATGGCGGCCATGGCCGCGCGTGTGGTCACCCGCGCACCCTAACGCGGTGACGATGCGCGTCGCGGGAACCTACAGCCGCCACCAGGGATCGGATTCCTTCGGCGCCGCGGGATCGATGCGTTGACCGGGCAGCGGCACCGCCACGTTCACGCCCTCGGGTCCCGCGGCGGCGAGCAGGCGCTCAACCGGTTCCGCCCACGGGTGGGGGGCCAACCGGAAAGTGCCCCAATGGATTGGCACCAGCAGCCCACCGTCGGTGACGTCCAGGTGCGCCCGCACCGCCTCCTCGGGGTTCATGTGCACGTCGGGCCACGCCGTGTTGTAGGCCCCGATGGGCAGCAGGGTCACGTCGAACGGTCCGTGGTCGGCGCCGATCTGCGCGAAGCTCTTGGTGTAGCCGGTGTCGCCGCCGAAGTACGCGCGATGGGTGGGCCCGACGAACGCCCACGACGCCCACAGCGTCGTGTTGCGGTCCAGAAAGCGTCCCGAAAAGTGCCGCGCCGGTACACAAACCACCGTGAGCTCGTCGACCTTGGCGCTCTGGTGCCAGTCGAGCTCGACGATGCGGTGCTCGGGTATCCCCCACCTGCGCAGGTGGGCCCCGATGCCGAGCGGCACGAAGAACGGGGCCCGCTGGGTGCGGGCCAGCGCCAGGACCGTGTCGATGTCGAGGTGGTCGTAATGGTCATGGCTGATCACCACCGCATCGACGGCGGGCAGCGCCTCGAGTTGGATCGGCGGCGGGTGCAGCCGCTGCGGGCCGACGACGTCGGAGGGTGAACACCGGTCGCTCCACACCGGATCGGTGAGCACCCGGTAGCCGTCGATCTCCAGCAGCGCCGTGGAGTGGCCGAACCAGCTGACGGCCAGCCGGCTCGGGTCGGCGTCGAGGATTCCCGGCGACGCCAGCGGGATCGGCCCCTTCGGCCGGCTGCCGCCCCGGTTCCCGATCAGCTCCCAGGCGACCAGCCGCAGTTGCTCGCGGTCCATCCTGGCTTCCGAGGGGGGCTCGAGGTTGACGAAGGCGCCGTCGCGGTAGTTCGGCGACCCCGCGGTCACCGCGGCGATCGAGGCGGGGTGGGCGCCGAGCGCGTCCGGCGCGCCGTGCAGCGCTCGCACCAGCCAACTTCCGGCCGCCAGCGACGCCGTACCGGCGACCAGCCGCAGCGTCCCCCGCATGATCGTCAGGCCCCCTGGAACTTCGGCGGCCGCTTCTCGATCCGGGCGACCTGGGCTTCGATGACGTCTTGGCTGCTCCAGGCCTTATCGAAGAGTTCCTTGTGCACCGGCCCGGCCTCCTCGATGGCGCCATCGTCGTTGAGCACCCGCTTGGCATGCTGGATCGCCAGCGGCGCCAGCCCGGCGATCTCGGCCGCCCAGGCCTGCGCGTCGGCGAGCGTGCCGATGCGGTTGGCCATCCCCGTTTGCAGCGCCACGTCGGCGGGCAGCTTCTCCGCCGTCAGCAGCATGGCCCGGGCGCGGCCGTGGCCGACGAGCGAGGACAACCGCCGGATGCTCCAGTTGTCCAGTGCCAGACCATATTTCGAGGTGGGGAACTGGAAGAACGCGTCGGGTGCCACCACCCGCAGGTCGCATTGCATGGCCAGTTGCAGGCCGGCGCCGATCGCCGGGCCGTTGATGGCCCCGATGACCGGGATCAGCGTGGCGTCGAGCACCCTGTGCAGCTCGACGAGCCGGTCGGGGTAGTCGGCGGCGAAGGCGTCCCCGGACAGGTCCGCGCCGGCGCAGAACACCGTGCCCTGACCGGTCAGCACGATCGCGCGGGTGGAGCCGTCGCCCGCCTTCAGCACCGCCTCGCGCAGTTCACCAGCCGTGATACGACTCACGAGACGAGGCTATATAGGGTGGCTGCCATGATCGGTGTTACCCAGGCCGAGGCCGTGATGACCATCGAGCTGCAGCGTCCCGAGCGCCGCAACGCCTTGAACTCCGAGCTGGTCGAGGAGCTGCGCGAGGCGGTGCTGAAGGCGGGCGACGGCTCCACCCGCGCGATCGTGCTGACCGGTCAGGGCACGGTGTTCTG
>NZ_LZKY01000188.1:0-8261 GCF_001673055.1 Mycobacterium sp. 1245801.1 | reverse complement strand
GCGCTGGCCGCGCGCTGGACGTCGAACGTGCGGCACGGCCACGTTCGGCAATGCGACGCAACGAAAAAGCCCCGGGGCGAACCCCGGGGCTTTTTTCGTTGTCGACTAGCGGTAGTCGCTGTAGCCGTAGTCGTCCAGCGGCACCGCGGCACCGGTGGCCTGGCCGAAGTCCGGGCTGTAGTACTGATCCTCGTAGGACGGGATCGTGTACGCGGCGGCCCGGGCCTCCTCGGTCGGCTGCACCTGGATGTTGCGGTACCGGTTGATACCGGTACCGGCCGGGATCAGCTTTCCGATGATCACGTTCTCCTTCAGACCGTTGAGCTTGTCGCTGCGGCAGTTGATCGCCGCATCGGTCAGCACTCGCGTGGTCTCCTGGAACGACGCCGCGGACAGCCACGAGTCGGTGGCCAGCGACGCCTTCGTGATACCCATCAGCACCGGACGCCCGGCCGCGGGCTCGCCGCCCTCGGCCACCACGCGGCGGTTCTCCGCCTCGAATTCCGCACGGTCGATCAGCGAGCCGGGCAGGAACTCCGTCGAGCCCGAGTCGATGATGGTGACGCGGCGCAGCATCTGGCGAACGATCACCTCGATGTGCTTGTCGTGGATCGACACACCCTGAGCGCGGTAGACCTCCTGGACCTCACGGACCAGGTGGATCTGCACCTCGCGGGGGCCCTGCACGCGCAGCACCTCGTGCGGGTCGGCCGAGCCTTCCATCAGCTGCTGGCCCACCTCGACGTGGTCGCCGTCGGAGAGCACCCGCTCGGAACCGTCCTCGTGCTTGAACACCCGCAGCCGCTGCCGCTTAGACAGCTTGTCGTACACGACCTCTTCGCTGCCGTCGTCGGGAACGATGGTGATCTTGTAGAAGCGCTCACCGTCCTCGAGACGGACGCGCCCGGTGACGTCGGCGATCGGCGCCTTGCCGCGCGGGATGCGCGCCTCGAACAGCTCCTGCACCCGGGGCAGACCGCCGGTGATGTCCTCACCGACACCACCCTGGTGGAAGGTACGCATGGTCAGCTGGGTACCGGGCTCACCGATGGATTGCGCCGCGACGATACCGACGGCCTCACCGATGTCGACCAGCTTGCCGGTCGCCATGGACCGCCCGTAGCAGGTGGCACACACGCCGGTTCCGGTGGTACACGTCAGCACCGAGCGCACCTTGACCGACGTGATGCCCGCGGCCAGCAGGGCGTCGATCTCCGGGTCACCCAGGTCCTCGCCACGCGGAACGACGACGTTGCCGGCCTCGTCGACCGCGTCGGCGCCCAAAGTCCGTGCGTACGCCGAGGTTTCGATGTACGGGTCACGGATCACGGTGCCGTCGGGCTGGCGCTCGGCCAGCTCGACGAGGATGCCCCGCTCGGTCTCGCAGTCGTGCTCGCGGACGATGACGTCCTGGCTCACGTCCACCAGACGACGCGTCAGGTACCCGGAGTCGGCGGTACGCAACGCGGTGTCCGCCAAGCCCTTTCGAGCACCGTGGGTGTTGATGAAGTACTCCAGCACGGTCAGGCCCTCACGGAACGAGGACTTGACCGGACGCGGGATGAACTCACCCTTCGGGTTGGTCACCAGACCCTTCATGCCGGCCAGCGTTCGCGTCTGGGTGAAGTTACCCGTGGCGCCCGAGTCGACGATCGTGATGATCGGGTTGTCGGCCGGGTAGTGCTCCCGCAGCGCCTGACCGACCTCGTCGGTGGCTTCCTTCCAGATCTCCACCAGCGCCTCGTTGCGCTCGTCGTGGTTCAAAGCACCACGCTGGAACTGCTTTTCGACCTTCTCGGCGCGCTCCTCGTACTGGTCGAGAATTTCCTTCTTGCGCGGCGGGACGAGCACGTCGGCCATCGAGACCGTGACACCGCTGCGGGTCGCCCAGTAGAACCCGGCGTCCTTGAGCTTGTCCACGGTCTGCGCGACCACGATCATCGGGTAGCGCTCGGCCAGATCGTTGATGATCGACGCCTGCACCTTCTTGTGCATCTGCTTGTTCACGAACGGATAGCCCACCGGCAGCAGCTCGTTGAACAGCACCCGGCCCAGGGTGGTCTCGGCCAACCAGGCATCGCCGGGCTGCCAGCCGTTGGCGCCGAACAGCTCGGCCTCGATCTCGGCCGGCGGACGCAACTGGGTCAGCCGCACCTTGATCTTGGCCCGCACCGACAGCACGCCACGGTCCGACGCCATGATCGCCTCGGCCGGCGAGGCGTACACCCCGACCTCGGGCTCATCCTTGGCGGCCGCCTGGTATTCGCCCTTGTCCCCGTCGACTTCGGTGGTCAGGTAGTACAGACCGGTCACCATGTCCAGACGCGGCATGGCCAGCGGTCGGCCCGACGCGGGCGACAGGATGTTGTTACTCGACAGCATCAGGATGCGTGCCTCGGCCTGCGCCTCGGCGGACAGCGGCAGGTGCACCGCCATCTGGTCACCGTCGAAGTCCGCGTTGAACGCCTCACACACCAGCGGGTGCAGCTGAATTGCCTTGCCTTCCACCAGCATCGGCTCGAAGGCCTGGATACCCAGCCGGTGCAGGGTGGGCGCGCGGTTCAGCAGCACCGGGTGCTCGGCGATGACCTCTTCGAGGACATCCCACACCTGGGGACGCTGGCGCTCGACCATGCGCTTGGCGCTCTTGATGTTCTGCGCGTGGTTCAGGTCGACCAGTCGCTTCATCACGAACGGCTTGAACAGCTCCAGCGCCATCAGCTTGGGCAGACCGCACTGGTGCAGCTTGAGCTGCGGGCCGACCACGATGACCGAACGGCCCGAGTAGTCGACGCGCTTACCGAGCAGGTTCTGGCGGAACCGGCCCTGCTTACCCTTGAGCAGATCCGACAGCGACTTCAGCGGGCGGTTACCCGGCCCGGTGACCGGGCGGCCGCGGCGGCCGTTGTCGAACAGCGCGTCCACCGACTCCTGCAGCATCCGCTTCTCGTTGTTGACGATGATCTCGGGGGCACCGAGGTCGATCAGCCTCTTGAGCCGGTTGTTCCGGTTGATCACCCGGCGGTACAGGTCGTTGAGGTCCGACGTGGCGAACCGGCCACCGTCGAGCTGCACCATCGGGCGCAGCTCCGGCGGGATCACCGGGACGGCGTCGAGCACCATGCCCATCGGGGAGTTGCCCGACTGCTGGAACGCGGCGACCACCTTGAGCCGCTTGAGGGCGCGAAGCTTCTTCTGCCCCTTGCCGTTCCGGATGACGTCACGCAGGATCTCGGCCTCGGCGTCGATGTCGAAGTTCTCGATCAGCTTCTGGATCGACTCCGCGCCCATGGCGCCGGTGAAGTACTCACCGAAGCGGTCGATCAGCTCGCGGTAGAGGTTCTCGTCGACGATCAGCTGCTTTGGGGCCAGCTTGGTGAAGGTCGTCCAGATCTCCTCGAGCCGGTCCAGCTCGCGCTGAGCACGGTCGCGCAGCTGACGCATCTCGCGCTCGCCGCCGTCGCGAACCTTGCGGCGTGCGTCGGCTTTCGCGCCCTCGGCCTCCAGCTCGGCCAGGTCGGCCTCGAGCTTCTGGGCGCGGGCCTCCAGGTCGGCGTCGCGCTGATCCTCAATGGCCTTGCGCTCCACCAGCATTTCGGCCTCGAGGGTCGAGAGCTCGTTGTGGCGCATCTCCTCGTCGACCGAGGTGATGACGTAGGCGGCGAAGTAGATGATCTTCTCGAGATCCTTGGGCGCCAGGTCGAGCAGGTACCCCAGCCGCGACGGCACGCCCTTGAAGTACCAGATGTGCGTGACGGGAGCGGCCAGCTCGATGTGACCCATCCGCTCGCGACGCACCTTGGCGCGGGTCACCTCGACGCCGCAGCGCTCACAGATGATGCCCTTGAACCGGACCCGCTTGTACTTGCCGCAGTAGCACTCCCAGTCGCGAGTCGGTCCGAAGATCTTCTCGCAGAACAGGCCGTCCTTCTCCGGCTTCAGCGTGCGGTAGTTGATCGTCTCCGGCTTCTTGACCTCGCCGTAAGACCATTGCCTGATGTCCTCCGCGGTGGCCAGGCCGATACGGAGTTCATCGAAGAAGTTGACGTCGAGCACGTAACTCCCTTTCCCCTTGCGGGTTTAGTAACTGAAAAAACGCTTTGCGTGGGGTCAAGCTAGGCGAGATCCTCGACGGACGCGGATTCGTTGCGGGACAGGTTGATTCCCAGGTTCGCCGCTGCCCGCTCGAGGTCTTCGTCCTCGCCTTCGCGCAACTCGATCGCCGCACCGTCGGAGGAGAGCACCTCGACGTTGAGGCAGAGCGACTGCAGCTCCTTGAGCAACACCTTGAAGGACTCGGGGATACCCGGCTCCGGGATGTTCTCGCCCTTGACGATCGCCTCGTACACCTTGACCCGGCCGACGGTGTCGTCGGACTTGATGGTCAACAGCTCCTGCAGCGTGTACGCCGCGCCGTAGGCCTGCATGGCCCAGCACTCCATCTCACCGAAGCGCTGACCACCGAACTGCGCCTTACCACCCAGCGGCTGCTGCGTGATCATCGAGTACGGACCGGTGGAGCGGGCGTGGATCTTGTCGTCCACCAGGTGGTGCAGCTTCATGATGTACATGTAGCCAACGGTCACCGGGTACGGGAACGGCTCGCCGCTGCGGCCGTCGAACAGCACCGCCTTGCCGTCGCCGTCGACCATGACCTCGCCGTCGCGGTTGGGCAGCGTGCAGGACAGCATGCCCTGCAGCTCCTCCTCCTTGGCGCCGTCGAACACCGGCGTCGACACGATCTGGTCCGGCTGCGCGTGCCGCAGGTCCTCCGGCAGGTTCGCCGCCCAGTCGGGCGTGCCCTCGATGTTCCAGCCGGACTTGGCCACCCACCCGAGGTGGGTCTCCAAGATCTGGCCGATGTTCATCCGTCGCGGCACACCGTGGGTGTTCAGGATGATGTCGACCGGCGTGCCGTCCGGCAGGAACGGCATGTCCTCCTGCGGCAGGATCTTGCCGATGACGCCCTTGTTGCCGTGGCGTCCGGCGAGCTTGTCGCCGTCGGAGATCTTGCGCTTCTGGGCCACGTAGACGCGCACCAGCTCGTTGACACCGGCCGGCAGCTCGTCGTCGTCCTCGCGGGAGAACACCCGGATGCCGATGACCTTGCCGGACTCGCCGTGCGGCACCTTCAGTGAGGTGTCGCGGACCTCGCGGGCCTTCTCGCCGAAGATCGCGCGCAGCAGCCGCTCCTCCGGGGTCAGCTCGGTCTCACCCTTCGGGGTGACCTTGCCGACCAGGATGTCGCCGTCGCGGACCTCGGCACCGATGCGCACGATGCCGCGCTCGTCCAGGTCGGCCAGCACCTCGTCGGAGACGTTCGGGATGTCCCGGGTGATCTCCTCGGCGCCCAGCTTGGTGTCGCGGGCGTCGATCTCGTGCTCCTCGATGTGGATCGAGGTGAGCACGTCCTCCTCAACCAGGCGGTTGGACAGGATGATCGCGTCCTCGTAGTTGTGGCCTTCCCACGGCATGATCGCCACGAGCAGGTTCTTGCCGAGCGCCATCTCGCCGTTCTCGGTGCACGGACCGTCGGCGATGACCTGACCGGCCTCCACTCGCTCACCGGCGTCGACGATCGGCGACTGGTTGGCGCAGGTGCCGTGGTTGGACCGCTCGAACTTGCGCATCCGGTAGGTGTGCCGGGTGCCGTCGTCGGCCATCACGGTGATGTAGTCGGCGGAGACCTCCTCGATCACGCCGGCCTTGTCGGCCACCACCACGTCGCCGGCGTCGATCGCCGCGCGCAACTCCATGCCGGTGCCCACCAGCGGCGCCTCGCTGCGCACCAGCGGAACCGCCTGGCGCTGCATGTTGGCACCCATCAGGGCGCGGTTGGCGTCGTCGTGCTCGAGGAACGGGATCATGGCGGTGGCCACCGACACCATCTGGCGCGGCGACACGTCCATGTAGTCCACCTCGGAGGACGGGACGTATTCGACCTCGCCCGCCTTGCGGCGGACCAGGACGCGCGACTCCTCGAACCGGCCCTTGTCGTCGATCGGCGAGTTGGCCTGCGCCACGACGTGGCGGTCCTCCTCGTCAGCGGTCAGGTAGTGGATCTCGTCGGAGACCACACCGTCGACCACCTTGCGGTACGGCGTCTCGATGAAGCCGAACGGGTTGACCCGGGCGTACACCGACAGCGAGCCGATCAGACCGATGTTCGGACCCTCCGGGGTCTCGATCGGGCACATGCGGCCGTAGTGCGACGGGTGGACGTCACGGACCTCCAGGCCGGCGCGCTCACGGGACAGACCGCCGGGGCCCAGCGCCGAGAGACGACGCTTGTGGGTCAGCCCGGACAGCGGGTTGTTCTGGTCCATGAACTGCGACAACTGGCTGGTGCCGAAGAACTCCTTGATCGCGGCGACGACCGGCCGGATGTTGATCAGGGTCTGCGGCGTGATGGCCTCGACGTCCTGGGTGGTCATCCGCTCGCGCACGACGCGCTCCATCCGGGACATGCCGACCCGGATCTGGTTCTGGATCAGCTCGCCGACCGTGCGCAACCGCCGGTTGCCGAAGTGGTCGATGTCGTCGGTCTCCACCGGCACCTCGGTGCCGCCGGGGACAGTCATGACCGCGGGCTGGCCATCCGTACGGGCGTGGTGCAGGCGCACCAGGTACTCGATGGTGGCGACGACGTCTTCCTCGGTCAGCGTCGAGCTCGTGATCGGCTCGCCCACGTTCAGGCCGAGCTTCTTGTTGACCTTGTAACGGCCGACGCGGGCCAGGTCGTAGCGCTTCTCCTTGAAGAACAGGTTCTCCAGCAGGGTCTGCGCGGACTCCTTGGTCGGCGGCTCGCCCGGACGCAGCTTGCGGTAGATGTCCAGCAGCGCCTCGTCGGTGCCGGCGGTGTTGTCCTTCTCGAGCGTCGACATCATGATCTCGGAGAAGCCGAACCGCTCGGTGATCTGCTCGTTGGTCCAGCCCAGCGCCTTGAGCAGCACGGTGACGGGCTGGCGGCGCTTGCGGTCGATGCGCACGCCGACGGTGTCGCGCTTGTCGACGTCGAACTCCAGCCAGGCGCCCCGGCTGGGGATCACCTTGACGCTGTGCAGCAGCTTCTCGGTGGACTTGTCGATCGTCTCGTCGAAGTACACACCGGGCGAGCGGACCAGCTGGCTGACCACGACACGCTCGGTGCCGTTGATGATGAAGGTGCCCTTCTCGGTCATCATCGGGAAGTCACCCATGAACACCGTCTGGCTCTTGATCTCGCCGGTGTTGTTGTTGATGAACTCGGCCGTGACGAACAGCGGGGCCGCGTACGTCATGTCCTTGTCTTTGCACTCGTCGACCGGCGCCTTGACCTCGTCGAAACGCGGGTCGGAGAACGACAGCGACATCGAGCCGGAAAAGTCCTCGATCGGCGAGAGCTCGTAGAGCACCTCTTCCAGGCCGCCCACCGGAGTGACGTCGCCGCGGGCGGCGGCGGCCTCGCGCCACCGCGGCGCGCCGATCAACCACTCGAAGGAGTCGATCTGCACGTCAAGCAGGCCGGGAACCTCGAGCGGTTCGCGGAGCTTGGCGAAGGAAACTCGGTTGGGCGCTCCGGGCACGGAGCCGTTTGAGGAACTTCCGTTAGAGGAACTTTGTGGGCGATCCGTCTTGCTCTGGCGGAAATCTGCCAAGATGCATCCTTCCAGCACCTCGTGCGACTCACGAAGGCCGGGACCACCGGCCAGCTCGCCGCGAATTGTGTCGGTTCGGCCGGCGAACGAACTGTCCGGATCTCACGCGCAACTAGAACTAAGCCACGTAAGGGGGCTCAGGCTTAGACCACGGTGTCAGGTGGCGGGTGAGGTGGGCAGGAGGTAGCCAGCGCAACGTCCAACAATAGCGCAGGACCGCGCATTCCTCAACTTCCCAGCGTTAGCAGTCCAGGGACATCGGCGCTGGCTGGCGATCTCGACTTCCCTTGGGCCATTCCGGTACATGCTGCCCAACAGACTGGCCCGTTTACGGCCCGTCGTCAAGAGGGCGGGCCGGGAGTGTTACGCGGAGTTATCGCGAACCGCCGGACGTCGCTGCCTACTCGCCGACCTCGTGTGCGCGGTACTTGTGGGTGCCTTCCATGTCGTCGATGATCGCGGCTTGGGCCTTCTGCGGCAGGGTGTGCAGGATCTCACGCACCCGCGCCTGGCGGCGGGCGACGGCCTTGCGCTCCGGCATGCCCGGCGAGGCGACGATGGCCGAAGAGCAGGCCGCCCTGGACGCCGGCCAGCATGCCGGCGGTGTCGAGGAGATCGAGGGCG
>NZ_LZKY01000187.1:0-44571 GCF_001673055.1 Mycobacterium sp. 1245801.1 | reverse complement strand
CGACCGTTCCGGGTTCGCCCGCCGAGCCCGACACATCGAGCAGCAGCAGCACCGACAGGTCGCGCCGGCGGCGCAGGCTGTCCAGGTACACGGCCTCGTCGGGCACCGACCCGGCCCGCACCTCCACGCGGGCTTCCACGGCCGCGTCGATGTCGATGTCGTCGCCCTGCGCCGCCGGCGCGACCTGTCGGTGCTGCTGCTGCTCGATGTGTCGGGCTCGGCGGGCGAACCCGGAACGGTCGGCCGCACGGTGCACGAACAACAGCGTGCGGCGGTCGCGAACCTGACCGTGGCGCTGCACGATCTCGGTGACCGCGTCGCGTTGTACGCCTATTACTCGCAGGGCCGGCGCGCGGTGAGCATGGTGCCGGTCAAGCGGTTCGACGACCAGCTGAACGCCCAGGTCATCAGGCGGCTGAACAGCCTGGAACCCGGCGCGTACTCGCGCCTGGGCGCCGCGATCCGCCACGGTGCGGCCACCCTGGAGGCGCGCGGCGGCACGTCACGGCGGCTGCTGGTGGTGCTTTCCGACGGGCTGGCCTACGACCATGGCTATGAGCGGCCATACGGTGCCGCGGACGCGCGCCGCGCGCTCACCGAGGCCCGCCGCCGGGGAACCGGTTGCGTGTGCCTGACGATCGGCGCGGGAACCGACGTGCACTCGTTGCGCCGGGTCTTCGGCAGCACCGCACACGCGACCATCGCACACCCCGACCAGCTCGCCGGTGTGATCGGACCCCTGTTCCGCTCCGCGCTGCGTTCGGCGGAGGTGCGCCGCAGGATATCCGTGATACCAAGTCCCAGAACACCATTGGCGCACCGGACCGCCGTCGCCAGCGGCCGCGCCACTTGAAACAAACATCTGTTCCGGCTAGGCTCCAATCGCCGGAAGTAGCAGAAGGGAAGCTATGGCCAACGAGTCCGGGCTTGCTTACTTCAACCGAGGGACCCCCGAGGGGGAGCCCGTGCGGCCTTACTACCAAGCGGTCGGCAGCGAAGAGGCCGTTTTCAAGGCGGCCTATCGGCAGGGCCTGGCGCTGGTCCTCAAGGGCCCGACGGGCTGCGGCAAGACGCGATTCGTCGAGGCGATGGCCCACGACCTCGGGCGCCCGCTGATCACCGTCGCCTGCCATGACGACCTCACCACCGCGGACCTGGTCGGCCGCTATCTGCTGCGCGGCGACGAGACGGTGTGGGTGGACGGCCCGCTGACCCGGGCGGTGCGCGAAGGGGCGATCTGCTACCTCGACGAGGTGGTGGAAGCCCGGCAGGACACCACGGTGGTGCTGCACCCGCTCGCCGACCACCGGCGACAGCTGCCCATCGAGCGACTCGGCATCACGCTGGACGCGGCGCCCGGATTCGGCCTGGTGGTGTCCTACAACCCCGGCTATCAGAGCGTGCTGAAGGATCTCAAGGACTCGACTCGACAGCGGATGGTGGCCATCGAATTCGATTTCCCCACAGCCGATATCGAAGAGGGCATTGTCGCGCACGAGGCGGGCGTGGACCGATCCACCGCGGCCGAGCTGGTCCGCTTCGGGCAGGCCATCCGCCGGCTGGAAACCGGCGGGCTGCGGGAGGTGGCGTCGACGCGGGTGCTGATCGCCGCGGGCAGGCTGGTCGCCGAGGGGTTGAGCATGCGCGACGCGGCGCGGGCCGCGATCGCGGGCCCGCTGACCGACGACGTGGCGGTGGGCAAGGCGCTGGGCGAGATGATCGAGATCTACCTCGCGCCGGATGGGTCCGGCGGGTCCGATGATTGACGCTGCATACCGCCCCCGCTAGGGTCTGAACAAATATTAGGTTTGCCATTCGGCGCGCGATTCTGTCACCTGGGAGGTCGGATGTCCTACGAGAGCAGCGCAGAGCCCATCAAGGTCGGTTACCTGATGGACTTCACGCTCCCGCCGGGTTTTCCCGAGGATCTGTTCGCCTCCTTCACCCAGACTTTCGAGCTCATCTTCGAAGAAGCCGTCGCCGAGGGACTGATGGACCGGCCGGTGCAGATGATCTACCGCGAGGTCGAGGGTTTGCCCAAAGGTTCGGTCAAGGCGGTGATCGATGCGTATGGCGAACTCGTCGACGAGGGCTGTCTGGTGGTGTTCGGTCCGAATATCACGGATAACTGCGTGCCGTTGCGAGAAGCGATCGAGGAACGCTTCAAGGTCCCCGCGATCAGCGTGACCGGCACCGACGACTGGCTGGGCGAGTGGACCTTCGCCTTCCCGCAGGGTTCCATGACCGACGAGCCGATCTTTTTGGCCGACCTCATCGCCAAGCGCGGACTCGCCGAGATCGGCGTGCTGGTCGAGCAGAGCCTGATCGGGGAGAGCTACCTGAAGAACCTGCGAAGTGCCTGCCGGCGCAAGGGCATTCGGATCGTGGCCGAAGTTCCCATCGCGCAGACCGCCCAGGATATCAACGCCGCGGTGCAAACGCTGCACGAGGCCAAGGCCGAGGCGATCGTGCACCTGGGCTTCGGCTTCGGCATCGTGTTCATCAACCCGGCGCTCGAGTCGCTCGGGTGGGACCCGCCCCGCTTCACCACGACGGCGTGGCAGAACGCCTGGGTCAACCCGATCATGTGGAACGCGTTCATGGGCTGGACGGGTGTGGACCAGTACGACGAGGCGAACCGGATCGGCCAGGACTTCCTCGACAGGTACGCGGCGAAGTACAACGGCAGTCGCCCCGAGTTCTGTGTGACCGTGGTCAACCGCGACGTCGCCGCGACGTTGGTGCGCGCGTTCACCGACGCCCATCCGTTGAGTCCCCGCGGCGTCAAAGAGGCGTTGGAACGGGTCAAGATGATGCCCGCCGCCTCCGGCGCGCCCGGCACCCGGGTGTCGTTCGGCAAGTGGACGCGCCGCGCCTGGATGGGTGCGGGCTATCTGGTGGCGCGGACCCTCGACGCCGACGGCATCAACTCGCACCTGGTGGATCGCTTCGGAGAGGAAGACTGATGTCCACAGAACAATCCATCCCGCTGACCACGGACGACAAACCCGTCGCGCCGGGCGGGCGCAAGCGCAGCTGGGGCGGTTGGATCGCCGGCGCGGCGCTGGCCGCCTTCGCGTTGTTCTTCATCGCGAATTGCCGTGTGGCCCTTGACCCTCGCGTCGCGAACCCAGGCGTGCAGGGCCGGCCGCGCCCGGTGAAGTTCACGTTCGGGCTGGACTACATCGGCTTCCTGGACTGGGCCACGGTGGTGGCGCTGATCGTGCTGTTGATCGTCTTCATCAGGGGCTGGCGCCGCAATCCCGGTAGCCCGGTGATGCTGATGTTCTTGTGTACCACGCTGATCGTGTGGCAGGACCCGATCATGAACTGGTCGCCGTTCGCGGTCTACAACCCAGATCTCGTGCACTGGCCGGAATCCTGGCCGCTGGTGTCGTTGTCGCCGACGGTCGAACCGTTCGTGGTCTTCGGTTACGTGATGTTCTACTTCGGCCCCTACTTCCCGGCCGTCTGGCTGCTGCGCAGGTTGCAGGCGAAGTACGGGCCCACCGGTTACGTGTCACGGCATCCCCTGATCAGCCTGGGGCTGATCACGCTGGTGATCGGTTTCATCTTCGATGCCTTCCTGGAAAACATCCTGATCCACTGGGGCATGTACATCTACTCGCAGGTGATCCCGTGGGGATCGGTGTTCACCGGCACCACCTTCCAGTTCCCGCTGGTCTGGGAGTCGTTCTCGGTGTGCTTCGTGATGGTCCCCGCGGCGATCCTGTGCTATCGCGACGACACCGGTAAGTCCGTCGCGGAAAAGCTTGCCGCAAAAGCGAAGTTGTTCCCCACGCGACCGGTGCTCGGCACGTTCCTGGTGATGTTCCTCATCATCAACGTGTCGTACTTCGCCTACGGTGGCTGGTTCTGGGCCATCAAGGCCAGTCACGCCGCCACGTCGGTGGCCTGCCCGTGGCCGTATCCCGAGGCCAAAGTCTATGACCCGCAAGGCTTCTACGAGAAGGCGGGTGCCCAGGGCCCTTACTCGGTCGGCATCTGGTCGACGTGGGCGAGCGGCGAACCCAACGGCCGGCCCCACGTCGATCCTCCACCGCCGGGCGAAGGCGCCTGCGCTGTCCAGGATCAAAAGGCGAGCCGGCATGGTTGAGCCGCGCGCCGTCGTCATCACCGGTGCATCCCGCGGACTCGGCTTCGCCTCCGCGGTGCGGATGTACCGGGAAGGATGGCGCGTGGTCGCGGCCATGCGCACTCCCGACCAGGCAATGCCGCTGCTGCGCAAGGCCATTGAGGATCAGGGCCTGGACGCACCCGACGACGACCGGCTGATCGGCGTCCAGCTCGACCTGACCGACAACGCGTCGATCGCCGCGGCGGCCAAGTCGATCGAAGAGGCCGTGGGCGCACCGTACGCGCTGGTGCACAACGCGGGCATCTCGGCCGCCGGCATGGTCGAGGAAACCGATATGGCGTTGTGGCAGCGCATGCTGGCCACCAGCCTCCTGGGCCCCGTCACGCTCACCCAAGCGTTGTTGCCGTCGATGCGGGCGGCGGGCCAGGGGCGAATCGTCCTGGTTTCCAGCGCCGCCGGAGTGCGCGGCCAGCCCGCAACCGCGCCCTACTCGGCGGCCAAGGGGGCGCTGGAGCGCTGGGGGGAATCGATGGCGTGCGAGATCGCGCCGTTCGGCCTCGGCGTCACCGTCCTGGTGGCCGGCACGTACGACACCGAGATCATCACCGACGCCGGCACCACCGATGACCGCAACTTCGGCGGCCCGTACGCCCGGCTGCACAACACCATGAACAGCCGCGGGCGTTTCGCGATGAAGATGGCCCGCCCACCCGAGCGGTTCACCGACGGCCTGCTCAGGGCGATCGAGGATCGGGGTGCGTTCCGCCGGCGGGGCGTCGGCCCGGATGCCTCGATGCTGTTGGTGGCCAACAGGATTCTGCCGGCGGCGGGCATGCACCACATGTCGCGGATCGTGCTGGGCATACCCCGTCAGGGTTCGATGCGCGACGGCGCGTGGCCCCTGACCACAAGCCAAAAAGCGATGGTGTTCGTCGCCCGTGTTCTTCCGCAACCGGCACTGCAGCGCTTGGCCGCGGTGGCCGGGCGGTTCTCGTCATCGAAGAACGCGGCACAGCAAGGGGATTGAAGGGGCAATCATGGAACAACTTTTCGACGATCTGGAAGACTTCGGCGCCTTCGACGACGCGGTCTCGGGGGACGTGCGCGACCCGTACACCGAGCTGGCCCGGCTGCGCCGTGAGGAACCGATCCAGCGCCTGGACACCTCCGGGATGCCGCACGAGGAATCCAAGCCGGTCTTCATCGTCTACCGCCACGAGGAAGCCCAGCAGATGCTGCGCGATAACGAGACGTTCTCCTCGGCGGCCGTCATCGCGGCGTTCGGCCCGGTCCTGGGGGAGCGGGTCATGCTCGGCATGGACGAGCCGATCCACGGGCGGCTGCGGTCGCTGGTGTCAAAGGCGTTCTCGCAGAAGGCCTTGGCGCGCTGGGAGGACGAGCTGGTCGGCCGCGTGGCCAATGGCCTCATCGACAAGTTCGCGGCCAACGGCAAGGCCGACCTGGTCAAGGAATTCACCTTCGACTATCCGAGTCAGATCATCGCCGGTCTGCTGGGGCTGCCCGAGGAGGACTACCCGCAGTTCCAGCGCTGGTCCATCTCGCTGCTGAGTTGGATCCTGAACCCGGAACGCGGACTCGCCGCATCGGCGGCGCTGTGCGACTACTTCGCGCCCATCCTTGCGGCCCGCCGTGCCGAACCCAAGGACGATCTGATCAGCGCGCTGGCCCAGGCGGAGATCGACGGCGAGAAGCTCGAGGACGAGGAGATCTATTCCTTCCTGCGGCTGCTGCTGCCCGCCGGAGTGGAGACCACCTACCGCGCGCTGGGCAACCTCCTGCTCGCGCTGCTGTCCGATCCCAGGCAGCTCGACGCCATTCGCGCGGACCGGTCGCTGCTGCCGCAGGCGATCGAGGAGGGCGTGCGGTGGGAACCGCCGCTGTTGACGATCACCAGGGTCGCCACCCGCGACACCGAACTCGGCGGAGTCGCGATCCCGGCCGGGTCGAGCGTGATGCCGATGCTGGGCGCCGCCAACCGGCAGGAGGACCGCTACCCCGATCCAGACACGTTCAACATCCACCGGCAGCAGAGGCCGAATCTGGCCTGGGGGCACGGCGTGCACGTCTGCCTCGGCATGCACCTGGCCCGCCTCGAGATGCGCACGGCCATCAACCTGCTGCTCGACCGGCTGCCGAATCTTCGGCTGGACCCCGAGGGGGACGACCCGCACATCCGCGGCCAGGTCTTCCGGTCTCCGACGTCGGTTCCGGTGCTGTTCGAGCCCCAATAACCGGCCCCGCAGCGGCTGCAACTTGCCAATCGGCTAGTTTGCGGTAAGGCTCTCCGTAGCCCCTCCATGATTCAGAAGAGAGTGACAGATATGACTGAGGCTGTAAAGGTCCGCTTCGAGCCGAAAATGATGATCGACGGCAAGCTCGTCGAGGGCCAGGCCGGTACCTTCACCAACATCAACCCGGCGACCGAAGAGTCCCTCGGCGAGGTTTCCGATGCCTCGAAGGAGGACATGCATCGGGCCATCGACGCCGCCCGGCGCGCCTTCGACGAGACCGACTGGTCGACCAACAAGGAGCTGCGCAAGCGCTGCCTGCTGCAGCTGCACGAGGCGATCGAATCCGAGATCGACGAGCTGCGCGAGGAGCTGATCCTCGAGGTCGGCTCGCCGCGGGCCATCACCTTCGGGCCTCAGCTGGACGCGCCGCTGGAAGACGGGCTGAAGTACCCGGCCCGGCTGATTGACGAGTACGCCTGGGAAACCGACCTGGGCGACAAGGTGATCAGCCTGACCGGCACGCTGACCACCCGCAAGGTGTGGCGGGAACCGGTGGGCGTCGTCGGCGCGATCGTGCCGTGGAACTTCCCCTTCGAGGTCACCCTCAACAAGCTGGGCCAGGCGCTGGGCACCGGCAACACGGTGGTGCTCAAGCCCGCACCGAACACGCCGTTCAACGCGAACCGGCTGGGCCGGCTCATCGCCGAGAAGACCGACATCCCCGCCGGCGTGGTCAACGTCGTCACCGCCTCGGACCACTTCGTGGGTGAGGAGCTGACGCTGTCGCCGAAGGTCGACCTGATCTCGTTCACCGGCTCGACGGTGGTGGGCAAGCGGATCATGGAGAAGGGCGCCGCCACGATGAAGCGGCTGTTCCTCGAACTCGGCGGCAAGTCGGCCACCATCGTCTTGGAGGACGCGGACTTCGCGACGGCCTGCATGGTCGGCATCGCGCCCTGCATGCACGCCGGTCAGGGTTGCGCGAACCCCACCCGGCTGCTGCTGCCGCGGTCCCGCTACGACGAGGGCGTGGAGATCCTGAAGAACATCTACGAGAACGTCACATGCGGCGACCCGCAGGACCCGGGAACGTTGTGTGGGCCGGTGATCTCGCAACGGCAGTTCGACCGCGTGACGGGCTACATCCAGAAGGGCGTCGAAGAGGGCGCCACGGCGCTGGTCGGCGGCCCCGGTGCGGAAACGGGCTTCGACAAGGGATACTTCATCCGGCCAACGCTTTTCACCAACGTCGACAACAAGATGACCATCGCGCAGGAGGAGATCTTCGGCCCGGTGCTCTCGGTCATCCCTTTCGACGACGAAGAGGACGCCATCCGGATCGCCAACGACAGCGTGTACGGGTTGGCCGGCAACGTGTTTGCCGGCTCCCTCGAGCGTGCGCTGTCGGTGACCCGCCGCATCAAGGCCGGCTTCATGGGCGTCAACGGGGGCGCCCCGTACGGTGCCGACACGCCGTTCGGCGGCTATAAGGAAAGCGGTGTGGGCCGCCAGAACGGTGTGGCCGGATTCGACCAGTACACCGAGATCAAGTCGGTCGCCTACCCGGCCGTGTAGCAAGGTTCCCCTTCGGCGAGATTGCCGTCAGGGTCGCAGTTTCGGCTTGATCGCGACCGTGGCGGCAATCTCCGTTTCTGGCCCTCATTTTCGGGCTCCTCGGCTTGACCTAATATTTGTTCAGCCTTAGATTGGCTGGAGAGGTCGCGTCGCCCGGGTTGACGTCGGTGCGCGGTTACCTGGATGCCTAGGAGTCCTGTTGAACGAATTCGATTCGGTGGATTTCTTCACCGACCTGTCCCTGATTCCCGACCCGTACCCGTACTTCGACCACCTGCGCGCGCGGTGCCCGGTGCTGGCACGACCTGAGCAGGGCGTCCTGGCCGTAACGGGTCACTCCGAAGCGCTCGCGGTCTATAAGGATCCGGCGTTCTCGTCCTGCGTCTCGGTCGCCGGCCCGTTTTCGGGGCTGCCGTTCGAGCCCGAGGGCGACGACATCGGCAGCCTGATCGAACAGCACCGGTCGCAGATCCCGATGAGCGAACACATCGTGACGCAGGACCCGCCGGAGCACGCCAGGACGCGAGGCCTGCTCAGCCGCCTCCTGACCCCCAAGCGGCTCAAGGAGAACGAAGACTTCATGTGGCGGCTCGCCGATGAGCAGCTCGACGAGTTCGTATCCCGAGGCCGCTGCGAATTCCTCGACCAGTACGCGCGGCCGTTCTCCGGCCTGGTCATCGCCGACCTGCTGGGAGTTCCCATCGAGGATCACGAAGAGTTTCGGGATGTGTTCTCGGGCAAGTTCTCCGGTGGCGTCCAGGACGATTCGGTGACGCGGGCGCACAATCCGCTGGAATACCTCGACGAGAAATTCACCACGCACATCACCGACCGCCGCCGAGCGCCACGCGAAGACGTGTTGACCGAGCTGGCCCACGCGAAGTATCCCGACGGTTCGACTCCCGATGTCATCGACGTCGTCCGGCTGGCGACGTTCCTGTTCGCGGCCGGTCAGGAAACCACGACCAAGCTGCTGAGCTTCGGTGTCCGCACGCTCGCGGAGAACCAGGAGTTACAAAAGCTGCTCCGCGAAGATCGCGGCCGCATACCGAATTTCGTCGAAGAGACGCTGCGGATGGAAAGCCCGGTCAAATGTCACTTCCGGATGGCGCGCACGACGACGTCGATCGGTGACACCGAGGTCCCGGCGGGAAGCACCGTCATGTTGCTGCCCGGTGCGAGCAATCGGGATGCGCGAAAGTTCGAGCAGCCCGACGAGTTCCGCATCGACCGGCCCAACGTGCGAGAGCATGTGGCCTTCGGTCGCGGCAATCACTCGTGCCCGGGCGCACCGCTGGCCCGCGCGGAAGGGCGAATCTCGTTGAACCGCATACTCGACCGGATGGGGGACATCGCGATCGCCGAGGCCGAGCACGGGCCGCCGGACGCCCGTCGCTACACCTACGACCCGACCTGGCAGATGCGGGGCCTGTCCGAGCTGCACCTCGAATTCACCCCGATGTCGTGACTTCCCACCAAATCGGCGAGTGGGATCCCGGCTTCACCGAGCGCTTCGTCACCGCGGCAGAACCCCTGGCGCGGCGCTGGTTTCGCTTCGAGGTGCGTGGGCTGGAATCGGTGCCGCCTCGTGGCGGTGCCCTGATCGTCGGCAACCACTCGGGCGGCATGCTCACGCCCGACGTGCTGATCTTCGCGGCGGCGTTCTACCGAAGATTCGGCTACCGACGCCCGCTGTACACGCTCGGCCATGACGGGATGTTCGTCGGGCCGATGTCGCGATGGCTGACCCGGCTGGGCGTCATTCGCGCCACCTCCGCGAACACCGCGCGGGCGCTGCGGTCTGGCGGTGTGGTGCTGGTGTTTCCGGGCGGCACCTACGACGCCTATCGACCGACGCTGGCCGAGAACGTCATCGACTTCAACGGCCGCACCGGGTACGTCCGGGCGGCGATCGATGCGCGGGTGCCGATCGTGCCGGTGGTCTCCATCGGCGGCCAGGAAAGCCAGCTGTTCCTCACCCGCGGCACGTGGCTGGCCAAGCGGCTGGGCCTGTCGCGCTGGCGCTCGGACATTCTGCCCATCACCGTGGGGTTTCCGTTCGGACTCAGCATGCTCGTGCCGCCCAACCTGCCGTTGCCGACCAAGATCGTCAGCGAAGTCCTCGAACCGATCGACGTCGCCACCCGGTTCGGCGATCAGCCCGGCGTCGCCGACGTCGACGCGCATGTCCGTTCGGTCATGCAGGCCGCCCTGGACGGCCTGGCTCACCAGCGACGCTTTCCCGTCCTGGGCTAAGGCCTCGCCGTGGCTTGCGGCATCGCGCCCGGCACGGTCGCCACGTCATCGGACAACCCTGCGGCAGTGCGGATTTCGCGGAATGCGCCGACCATGGCGTCGGTGAGTTCATGGGGGTCGCCGAGGGTGCGGTCGTCGGCGATCACCGATATGTTCAGCTGATCGACGTAGCTCCACACGGTGATGTTGATCCCGCAGGCGGTGATCAACGGTCCCGCGGAATAGATTTCGCTGACCGGGGCGCCGGCGAAACGGCCCCGCTCACGCGGCCCCATCACGTTGGAGATCGGAATGTTGAACAACCTGTTTCGGGTGTACCGCCGGGCCAGCCATCGGAACGCCAGGGGAGCGGCAGCGCCGGGCAGGTAGCTGATCAACTTGCCATAGAGTTCCGGGCCGAACAGCTCGTTGTTCTCCTTGGCGATCGTCGTTGCCACGGACGTCAGGCGCACGCGCCGCAGCGGATCGCCGATGTGGGTGGGTAGCGACACCGCCATGCCCCCGAGCTCGTTGCCGCTGATCCGCTGCGGCGACCTGTCCGTAGTGGCCGGGACGGAGGCGACCAGGGGCTGGTTTGCGCTGCCGTCGTAGCGCAAGAGCAGTTCGCGCAGTGCGCCCGCCGCGATCGCCATCACCATGTCGTTGATGGTGATCTGCAGCTGCTTACCGGTCTGTTTGACTTGAGGTAAAGACAGCGTCGCGGTAGCGAAAGTCCGTGCCGGAGAGACGATATGGTTGAGGAAAGTCGGCGGCGCGTGCAGCATCCGGGCGAGGTCCGGTTGGCTGCCGCGCTGCCGGGCGCGCCGCCGTAGCCGCCGCGCCCCGCCGAGCGCCTCGGCTATCACCCCGGGTAACGCGGCGGCCTGCCGGGCATGATCCGCGGCGGCCGCACCTAGCAGCCGCGCCGTCGAGGGCGGAATGCACGTGGTGTCGTTGTCCCGGTCGTCCTGCACCGGGCCGGTCAAATCCATGAGCCTGGTCAGCAGATTGGCTGAGGCGACGCCGTCGGCCAGCGCGTGGTGCATCTTGCCGATGATCGCGAACTTGTTGTCCGCCAAGCCTTCGGCGAAGTGGAACTCCCACAACGGACGGTCGCGGTCCAGTGGCACCCCGGCAATCTGCCCGATCACCCCGTCGAGCTCCCGACGGCCACCCGGGGCGGGCACCCGAACGCGCCGCACATGATAGTCGAGGTCGACCTCGCAATTCTGCAACCACATCGGGTGATGCAATCGCCACGGGATGTCGATCAGCTTGTAGCGCAACGGATCCAGCCGATGCAGTCGCCGGTGCAGCGTGCGCCGGAAAACGTCGAAGCTGACCTCGCCGTCGTAGGCTGCGGCGTCGACGATCGCCACCTTCAAGGTGTGGGTATGTAGGTTCGGCGTCTCGCTGTACAGCAGCATCGCGTCCATGCCGTTGAGCCGCTTCACCCGACCATTATTGCCCTGCACCCGCGGCCGTGAGAACAAAATTCTGGTTCGACGGCACGCGCCGAGCCCGGCTTCGCGCCAGAACCACCCCCGGGCTCCACCCGCCCAACCCCTTGGTTGACAATCGACGCAAGACTCCATTCTTTTCGAAGTCCACGTGTCAAAGGAGACAAGACCATGGCTGAAGCCGTCATCGTCGAGGCAGTGCGTTCACCGATCGGCAAGCGCAACGGCGGATTGTCCGGGGTGCACCCGGCGGATCTTTCCGCGCAGGTGCTCAACGGCCTGGTCGACAAGGCGGGCGTCGACCCGGCCCTGGTCGACGACGTCATCTGGGGCTGCGTCATGCAGGCCGGCGAGCAGGCCCTCGACATCGGCCGCACCGCCCTGCTGACCGCCGGCTGGCCCGAGACCGTCCCGGGCGTGACCGTGGACCGCCAGTGCGGTTCGAGCCAGCAGTCCATCCACTTCGCGGCCGCCGGCGTCGTCGCCGGACACTACGACGTCGTCGTCGCCGGTGGTGTCGAGTCGATGTCGCGGACCCCGATGGGCGCCTCGCTGGCCAACGGCGGGCGCCCGTATCCCCAGGCCTTCCTGGACCGCTACCAAGGCCAGATCCCCAACCAGGGCATCGGCGCGGAGATGATCGCCGAGCAGTGGGGGTTCGACCGCACCACGCTGGACCAGTTCAGCCTCGACTCGCACGAAAAGGCTGCCGCCGCACAGGATTCCGGTGCTTTCGATGACCAGATCGTGGGCATCAAGGATCAGGACGGCAACGTGGTGCTCAAGGACGAAGGCATCCGCCGCGGCACCCCGATGGAGAAGATGGCCTCGCTGAAGCCGGCCTTCAAGGAGGACGGCGTGATCCACGCCGGCAACTCCTCGCAGATCTCCGACGGCTCGGCGGCGATCCTGTTCATGTCCGCCGAGAAGGCCAAGGAACTGGGGCTCAAGCCGATCGCCAAGGTGCACACCGCGACGCTGGCCGGAGCCGACCCGGTGATCATGCTGACCGCGCCCATCCCGGCCACCCAGAAGGTGCTCAAGCGGTCCGGGCTGTCCATCGGCGAGATCGGCGCCTACGAGGTCAACGAGGCGTTCGCGCCGGTCCCGCTGGCCTGGCTCAAGGACATCGGCGCCGACGAGAGCAAGCTCAACCCCAACGGTGGCGCAATCGCGCTGGGTCACCCGCTCGGCGGATCCGGTGCCCGGATCATGACCACCCTGCTGTATCACATGCGGGACAAGGGAATTCAGTACGGGCTGCAGACCATGTGTGAAGGTGGCGGCCAGGCCAACGCCACCATCGTGGAACTGTTGTGACCCAGCCGCCGGGGGCCCTGGCCGAGCGTCGGGGCAACGTGATGGTGATAACCATCAACCGGCCGGAAGCCCGCAACGCGGTGAACGCCGCCGTCAGCATCGGCCTCGGGGATGCGCTCGAAGAGGCGCAGCACGACCCCGAGGTGCGGGCGGTGGTGGTCACCGGCGCCGGCGACAAATCGTTCTGCGCCGGGGCCGACCTCAAGGCGATCGCGCGCCGGGAGAACCTGTATCACCCGGACCATCCCGAATGGGGCTTCGCCGGATACGTGCACCACTTCATCGACAAGCCCACGATCGCGGCGGTGAACGGTACCGCCCTGGGCGGTGGCACCGAGTTGGCGCTGGCCAGCGATCTGGTGGTGGCCGACGAACGCGCGCAGTTCGGTTTGCCCGAGGTCAAGCGCGGGCTGATCGCCGCCGCGGGCGGCGTGTTCCGCATCGTCGAGCAGTTGCCCCGCAAGGTGGCGATGCGGCTGCTGCTGACCGGCGAACCGCTGTCCGCGGCCGCCGCCTGCGAATGGGGCCTGATCAACGAGGTCGTCGCGCCGGGCTCCGTGCTGGACGCCGCGCTCGCCCTGGCCGAGCGCGTCACCGTCAACGCGCCGCTGTCTGTGCAGGCCAGCAAGCGGGTGGCCTACGGAGTCGACGACGGTGTCGTCGTCGGTGACGAACCGGGCTGGGAGCGCACCATTCGCGAGATGAAGGCGCTGCTCAGGTCCGAGGACGCCAAAGAGGGGCCGCTGGCGTTCGCCGAGAAGCGGGAGCCGGTCTGGAAGGCGCGCTAGTGCCGGCGCGGTATCAGCGCTAATGCGCGAGGATGTTGACCCCGCGGCCGAACACCGCGGGGAGCAGCGCGCAGGTCGGGACGACCGCGCGGCGCACCGCCCGCGGCGTGCTGGCCAGCACCAGCGCGCGGGTGAGCAGCCGGTAATCGCGGGTGATCCGGTGCCACGCCGTCTCGTACGCGGCCGGCCTCTCGTTCACGATGGCGTCGACCGCCGCGGCGGACTGCTTGAACGCCAGGCTGATGCCCTCGCCGGTGAGCGCGTCCTCGTAGCCGGCCGCGTCCCCGACCAGCAGCACGCGCCCCGCCACCCGGCGCGAGACCACCTGCCGCAAGGGTCCGCAGCCGCGGGGCTGCCCGGGCTCGGCGCCGTGCAGCTGGCGGGCCAGCCGCGGGAACCACGCCGGGTCGGGCCGGCCGCGCGACAGGATGGCCACCCCGACCAGGTCGGGCTCGACCGGTGTCACGTACGCCTCGCCCCAGCGCGACCAGTGCACCTCGACGAATTCCGACCAGGCCGGTACCCGGTAGTGCCAACGCACGCCGTAGCGCCGCGGCGTCCCCGCCGTCGCGGAGATTCCGACGGCGCGCCGCACCTGCGAATGCAGCCCGTCGGCGGCCACCAACCATTTCGCGCGCACGCCGGCGGCCGAGACACCGTGGGCGTCCTGCGCCACCTTCGTCACCCGCGCGCGGATCCAGTCGGTGTCCTGCTCCTTGGCGCGCGCGGCCAGCGCCGCGTGCAACGTCGTGCGGCGCACGCCGCGCCCCGGCCCGCCACGAAATTGCGCCTGCGCTCGCCGCCGCTCACTCACGTACGCGATCCCGTGAAAGGGCATGCCGACGGGATCCACGCCCAGCGAGGTCAATTCGGCCAAGCCGCCCGGCATCAACCCCTCGCCACACGCCTTGTCGATGGGCCCGTCGCGCGGTTCGGCCACGATCACCGAAAGTCCTTGGCGGCGAGCGTGTAACGCCGTCGCCAGCCCGCCCGGGCCGCCGCCGACGATCAACAGGTCCGCGTCGTAGGACATGAGCGCCGCTCCTCTCCCCCGCAAGCGGGAGGTGCCCCCGCATCGCTCTTTCGCTCTGCATCGTCGCCAGCGCGGTCGCTCACGTGTAGCCCAACGCCGAGTTCTCCACCTGTAGACGCACCCTGAGCAACGCGGCGTTGGCCAGCGTGAACAGCGCCGCGGTCAGCCACGCCGTGTGCACCAGCGGCAGTGCCAAGCCTTCGGCCACCACTGCAACATAGTTCGGGTGGTGCAGCCAGCGGTAGGGACCCTGACGCACCAGCGGCGCCTGCGGCAGCACGATCACGCGGGTGTTCCATCGCCGGCCCAGCGTCGTGATGCACCACCAGCGCAGCGCCTGGCTGGCCACCACCACCGCCAGCATCGGCCAGCCCAGCCACGCGATGAAGGGCCGGTGCAGCGCCCACGGCTCGACGAGGCAGCCGACCAGCAACGCGGTGTGAATGGTCACCATCACCGGATAGTGGGACCGGCCAAACTCCTTGGCGCCCTGCGTAAACGACCATCGCGCATTGCGGGTGGACACCACCAGCTCCGCCACGCGCTCCAGCCCGACCGCCAGCACCAGCAGGTAATACATGGCTACAGTCTTTACCAGCTCTACCAGGCCAGCAGCACCAGCTCGGAGCAGAACGCCGGGCCCATCGCGATCATCAACCCCATCGAGCCGGGCGGGGGCGGATCGGCGAGGTTGGCCGCGAGCACGTCGAGCACCGAGACCGACGACAGATTGCCGTTCTCGCGCAACGAGTTTCGTGTGTGGTCAAGGGCGGTCGCGGGCAGGCCGAGCCCGTCTTCGACCGCCTCGATCACCGCGGGCCCGCCAGGATGGCACACCCAAGCCGAGATGTCCTGCGGCGTAAGTCCGTGGTCGGCGAGGAACTTGCGGACGTCGTCCCCGAGATATTTCTCGGCAATGTTGACCACGTCCGCCGACAAGACGATCTGAAAGCCCTCGGTGCCTATTTTCCAGCCCATGACGTCTTCGGTGTCCGGGTACAGCCGGCTGCGCGTGGCCAACACCCGAGGGCCCGTTGTCTCGGCGTCGGCGCGATCGGCCCCCTTGGCGATGACGGCGGCGCCCCCGTCGCCAAACAGGCTGGTGGCGACCTGATTGGCGACCGAGCTGTCGTTGCGCTGAATGGTCAATGTGCACAATTCCACCGCCAGTAGCGCCGCCACGTGGCTGGGAAACGCGCGCAGATAGTCGTGCATGCGGGCCACCCCGGCCGCGCCCGCCGCGCACCCCAAGCCGAACAGCGGGACGCGCTTGACGTCTTGGCGCAACCCGACCCGGCCCGCCAGCCGCGCCTCGAGCGACGGCACGGCCAGCCCAGTAACCGTCGTCGAGAAGACGATGTCGACGTCCGACGGGTTGACCTTCGCTTCGTCGAGTGCAGTGAGCAGCGCCCGCTCGCCCAGTTCCAGCGCTACCTCAAGATAAACCTCGTTGGCTTCGGTGAAGCCGCTCAGTTGCTCCATCCGATCCATCGACACCGCGAGGTGGCGGTATTCGACGCCGGCTGAGAGAGCGAAGCGTCGAAATTGTTGGCCGAGAACATCACTCAGCCTGTCGATGAGAGCGTCTTGCGGGTGATAGTTATGCGGGAACTGCACGGAAACCGCCGCGACAAACGGGTCGGCGACAGTGGTTCGATTGAGTAAGCCAAGGCTCGTTGGAGCCCCCCCGGGGTTTTGATTCATGCACTTAGTTACGGTGCCCTAACTTGAATGGTTCATCTCAACCCGGTTTAGCCGCGGCTCGTGCAGGATAGGGTCAGGTGTATGCGGATTTTGGTCACCGGTGCCACCGGTTATGTGGGATCACGCCTGGTCACCGCGCTGCTGGCCAATCAGCATCAGGTGGCGGCCGCGACTCGAAACCCGGCGCGGCTCAAGCGCTTCGGCTGGTTCGACGACGTCACGCCGGTGAAACTGGATGCCGCCGACCCTGCGTCGCTGGCGTCGGCGTTCGCCGGCTGCGGGCCCGTCGACGTGGCGTATTACCTGGTGCACGCGATCGGTCAGCCGGGTTTTCGCGATGCGGACAAGACTGCGGCGGCGAATTTCGCGGCGGCGGCCCGCGACGCCGGGGTGCGGCGCATCGTCTACCTGGGCGGCTTCGTGCCCGCCGACGAAGACCTGTCCGAGCACTTGACCAGCCGGGCCGAGGTGGCCGAGGCGCTCACCCTCCCGGACGGCCCCGAGCTGGTGTGGCTGGGCGCGGCGATCATCATCGGCGCCGGCTCGACGTCGTTCGAGATGATGCGCTACGTCGGCGACCGGTTCCCGCTGATCCCCATCCCGAGCTGGATGGACAACCCGATCGACCCCATCTCCATCCGCGACGTGCTGCACTACCTCGTCGCCGCGGCCGACCGGGACCTGGTGCCCGCCGGGGCATACGACATCGCCGGCCCCGAGACCACGTCCTACCGCGACCTGCTCAAGGCGTACGCGCGCGTCTCCGGGCGCTGGCACACCGGACTGCCGGTCGGCAGGATCGACACCACCTTGGCGTCGCTGATCACCGGTGTCGCGCTGCCGGTGCCGCACGGGCTGGCGGGGGATCTGGTCGAATCGCTTGACCACCCGATGGTGGCCTCCGCCAGCGGCCTGCGCGATCGGGTTCCCGACCCGCCCGGGGGCCTGCTGGGCATCGACGAATCCATGGCCCTGGCCCTGGCCGGCCAGTACAAGCACCGGCCGCGTCCGGTCAATGCGCTGGCCGACCCGCACCACCTCGCCAATACCGATCCCGCCTGGGCGGGTGGCGACGCGCTGCGCATCCGCCGACTCGCCCGTCGAGTCACCCCATCCGTCGTGCGCCCGACCCTGGGGCTGGTGAACAGGGTCCCCGGCCCGGTGGCCGGAGCGGTGCGCACCGGCCTCGACCTCCTGATTGCCCTGACCCCGAAGGTGCGTCCCGCATGAGCCAGTCGACGAGCCCGTACCACACCGACGTCCTCACCGAGGTCCGGCGTGCGATCACCAATGTTGCTGTGCCACATAATGAATCGCCCGGCGTGGTGCGGCGCCGGCGGGTCATCGTGGCCATCACGGTGGTCATCGGGGCCGGCGTGCTCGGGTTCTCGTTGCGGCGCCATCCGGGGGATGCAAGCTTTTACTGGCTGACGCTGGTGCTGGCGGCGGTGTGGACCGCGGGAGCGTTGGTCTCCGGCCCGCTGCATCTGGGCGGCATCTGCTGGCGGGGCCGAAACCAGCGGCCGGTCATCACCGGCACCGGGGTCGGCCTGCTGGTGGGTGGGGCGTTCATCGTAGGCGGGCTGATCGTTCGGCAGATCACTCCCGTGGCGGAGTTGATCACCCGGGTACTGCTCTACGCCCACCACGGGTGGTATCCGGTGATCGTGGCGATCACGCTGATCAACGGCGTCGCGGAGGAAGTCTTCTTTCGCGGGGCGCTCTACACCGCACTGGGCCGATATCACCCCGTGGTGATCTCGACCGTCCTCTATACGTGCGCGACGCTGGCCAGCGGCAACCCGATGCTCGGCTTCGCCGCGATCATCTTGGGAACGGTGTGCGCGTTCGAGCGCCGGGCCACCGGGGGCGTCCTGGCCCCGATGCTCACCCATTTGGTGTGGGGGCTGATCATGGTTCTCGTGCTGCCCCCGATGTTCGGTGTCTGACCTCGCTACCCGCGGACGCGACGACGTCGCGGGCAAAAGCGCGCGTCGCGGCGGAATGGGCGGGCCGAACGCACAGCCAGTACACCCGCCCGGGCAGGCCCCTGGGCAAAAAAGTAGATCGCTGGGTATAACGGGCGCCGCGGCCGTCTTGGCCGGTGATCGCAATCTCGAGCCACTCGCGTCCCGGAGCTCGCTTGGTGGAGCGCAGCCGCAACAGGGTGCCCGCCGTGCGCTCCTCGACCTGCCAGTCGGCGGCGCGCGAGTTCACGACGTCCTCCACCGCCGACCAGAGCGCGCCCGGGTCGGCGGCGGTCGTGGCGGTTCGAACATCGGTGTAGACGATCTCGCCTGCCCAGTTCGGGTCCGTCGGCAGCGGGTCGGCCGGCTCGGACCGCAGCGACGACCAGGACGCATCGGGCAGGCCACGGCTGGCGCGGTGCAGCGCCAGCTCGACCGCGCGACGGTAACCCGTTAGCCCGCCCGGCGGCGGCGCGATGACGCCGTCGATGTCCGAATTGCGCATCACCGCATCGCATTCCAGCGATTCGACCAGCGGTCGCGCCAGCCCGGACGGAATCGGGGTCACGGTGCCCACCCAGAGGCTGGCGATCGTCGGGGTCAGGAACGGCAGCACGAACAGGTAGCGCCTGCCCAGCCCCGCGACCTCGGCGTAGACCCGCATCATGTCGCCGTATTCCAGCACGTCGGGGCCGCCGATATCCCAGGTGCGCGACGTCGGGACCGGGGCGGTCGCCGCGGCGGCCAGGTAGTACAGCACGTCGCGCACCGCGATCGGCTGGATCTTGTTGTGCACCCATTTCGGCGTGGTCATCACCGGTAACCGGTCGGTGAGGTGCCTGATCATCTCGAACGACGCCGACCCTGAGCCGATGACCACCCCGGCCTGCAACACGACGGTCTCGATGCCAGAGTCGATCAGCACGTCCCCGACCGCCTTGCGCGACGCGAGATGCGGTGAGAGATCACTCTTTTCGGGATGCAGCCCGCTCAGGTACACCACGCGCCGCACCCCGGCGCGCCGCGCGGCCGTCACGACGTTGCCGGCGGCGCGGGTTTCCTCGGCGGCGAAATCCTTGGAGCTGCCCATCGAATGGACGAGGTAGTACACCACGTCGATGCCGTCGAACGCGGCGGTCAGTGAATCGACGTCAGCAAGGTCCCCGCGCGCGACCTCCGCCTGTTGTCGCCACGGCACCTGCGCCAGCTTGTCGGGGTTGCGCGCCAGCGCACGGACGCGATGCCCCTCGTCCAGCAGCCGGGGCACCAGGCGCCCGCCGATGTAGCCGGTCGCTCCGGTCACCAGGCACCGCACCTGTTCGGGCATCGATCCTCCGTCGTTCGTCAGCGAGTCTGACGGGGAGGATTACCGCATCGCCGGGGGATTAAGCGTTGCGGCCGATCAGCGCCACAACTTAGCGGTCGGTGAAGTTGGCGGCGCGCCGCTGCTGGAAGGCCGTTGCGCCCTCGACGAAGTCGGGGGATTTCAGCAGCACCGACTGCCCGTCGAACTCGCGCTGCAGGGCCGGGTCCAACTGGGTCAGCGTGGCCGCGTTGATGGCCAGCTTGGTCTTGGCGAAGGCCACCGCCGGACCACCCAGCAGCCGGGCGATGACCTTGTCCACCTCGGCGTCGAAATCGCCGGCCGGATAGACCGCGGTGACCAGCCCCCACGACAACGCCTCGGCGGCCGTCAACCGTTCCGGAAGCAGCGCCATCTGCATGGCCCGGATGCGGCCAATCGCGGCCGCCACCAACGCCGACGCACCGCCGTCGGGCATCAACCCGATCTTGGTGAAGGCGAGCATGAAAAACGCACCCTCCGAAGCCAATACGACGTCACAGGCCAGGGCGATGGAGACGCCGACGCCCGCCGCGGGTCCCTGAACGACGGCGACCACCGGGTGCGGCAGCGCGGTGATCGCGCGCACCAGCCGGTTGATCTCGAGGATGATCTCGTCCGGCGGGACGCCGCCGCCGTCGGAGACGTCTTCGGCGCTGATGCCCGCACCGGAGCTGAAGCCGCGTCCGGCGCCACCGATGCGCACCACCTTGACCTCGGGGTCGGCGGCCGCGTGCTCCAACGCGTCCGCGATGCCGGTGATCACCGGAATGGTCAGCGAGTTCAGGCTGTCGGGCCGGTTGATGGTCACCGACAACACGCCGTCGGACAGCGTGACGTCAAGGCCTGCGACGGGGGCGAGGGTGGCAATCGCGGATGAAGGCATGGGCTCACCATAAGTGACCGGGGTGCGCGGCCCTCCGGCACGGCTGCGAAGATGTCGAACGACCGGTTGTTTGGTAGCGAACGGCGTCAGAGCGGACGAAAGGTCGGTGGATCGTGGCTGGACCGTTGAAGGGACTGCGTGTTGTCGAGCTGGCCGGCATCGGCCCCGGCCCACACGCCGCGATGATCCTGGGGGACGTGGGCGCCGACGTGGTGCGCATCGACCGTCCCTCGTCGGGTCCCGGGGGCGTGGCGAAGGACGCCATGATGCGCAACCGGCGGGTGGTGACCGCCGACCTGAAATCCGACGAAGGCCGCGACCTCGTCCTCAAGCTGATCGCTAAGGCCGACGTGCTGATCGAGGGCTACCGCCCGGGCGTCACCGAGCGGCTCGGCCTGGGCCCCGACGACTGCGCGAAGGTCAACGACCGGCTGGTGTACGCGCGGATGACCGGCTGGGGCCAGACCGGCCCGCGCAGCCAGCAGGCGGGTCACGACATCAACTACATCTCGCTGAACGGCATCCTGCACTCCATCGGCCGGGCCAACGAACGGCCGGTCCCGCCGCTGAACCTGGTCGGTGACTTCGGCGGCGGTTCGATGTTCTTGCTGCTCGGCATCCTGTCCGCGCTGTGGGAACGCCAGACCTCGGGCAAGGGGCAGGTCGTCGACGCCGCGATGGTCGACGGCTCCAGCGTGCTGGTCCAGATGATGTGGCAGATGCGGGCCTCGGGCATGTGGACCGACGCGCGCGGCACCAACCTGCTCGACGGCGGCGCACCCTATTACGACACCTACGAGTGCGCCGACGGTCGCTACGTCGCGGTCGGCGCCATCGAGCCGCAGTTCTACGCCGCCATGCTGACCGGGCTCGGCCTGGACGGCGCCGACCTGCCCGGGCAGAACGACGTCGGCCGCTGGCCCGAACTGCGGGCCGCGTTGACCGAAAAGTTCGCCAGTCAGGACCGCGACCACTGGGCCAAGGTGTTCGCCGACTCCGACGCGTGCGTGACACCGGTGCTGGCCTTCGGCGAGGTGCAGACCGAGCCGCACATCACCGAGCGGAACACCTTCTACGAGGTGAACGGCGGCCTGCAGCCGCTGCCGGCGCCGCGGTTCTCCCGCACCGCGCCGGAGACACCGCGACCCGCGGCGCCGGTGACCGACGCCGAAGCGGTACTCAACGACTGGGTATAGTCCCAACCAACCAGTTGGCTGGAATCCAGGGAATCGGGGAAGGACTCGAATGGAGATCAAAGACGCCGTCGCCGTCGTCACCGGGGGTGCCTCAGGTCTGGGCCTGGCCACCACCAAGCGACTGCTCGACCGCGGTGCCCAGGTGGTGGTCATCGACCTGCGCGGCGAAGAAGCGGTCCGAGAGCTGGGGGAGCGCGCGCGCTTCGTCGAGGCCGACGTCACCGACGAGGCCGCCGTCGGCAAGGCGCTGGACGCCGCCGAATCGATGGGCACGCTGCGCATCAACGTCAACTGCGCCGGCATCGGCAACGCCATCAAGACGCTGTCCAAGGACGGCCCGTTCCCGCTGGACGGCTTCAAGAAGGTCGTCGGGGTCAACCTGATCGGCACCTTTAACGTGCTGCGCCTCGCCGCCGAGCGCATCGCCAAGTCCGAGCCCGTCGGTCCCGAAGCAAGCCCGGAGCGTGGCGTCATCATCAACACCGCGTCGGTCGCCGCGTTCGAAGGCCAGATCGGCCAGGCCGCCTACTCGGCGTCCAAGGGCGGCGTGGTCGGGATGACCCTGCCGATCGCGCGCGACCTGTCCCGCGAGCTCATCCGCGTGGTGACGATCGCGCCGGGGCTGTTCAAGACTCCGCTGCTGGGCTCGCTGCCCGAGGAGGCGCAGAAGTCGCTGGGCAAGCAGGTGCCCCACCCTGCCCGGCTGGGCGACCCGGACGAGTACGGCGCGCTGGCCGTCCACATCGTGGAGAACCCGATGCTCAACGGCGAAGTCATCCGCCTGGACGGCGCCATTCGCATGGCGCCCCGCTGAGCCGCAACCCGTTCAGCAAGACGAAAGCCCCCCGCATCGGCGGGGGGCTTTCATTACCAGGCGCAATGATTACTTACGGAACCATCGACTGACGTTGGGTTCGGCCATCAATAGGCGGGCGAGCATGCTCATGGTCGGCCTCAGCTCGCGGCTTGCAGTTCGTCGAACTGCTCCGAGGTCTCGCCTTCCACCAGGACGTCGCCGTGGTAGAGGGCATCGAAGTCAACTTTGATGACGTCGGCACTTGTGTCGTCGATCCACATGACACTGAGCGTATGGGCCACCATTAAGGAATCTTTGAGTCACGATTCGGAAAATCTTGGCAATTTACCGGCGGGTAGGTTGACCGGCGGCTGCGCCACGATTTGGCCCGTGAGCTGCTTAGTTACGGCACATTTTTCTGGCCGGACTCTTACTGTCGGCGCGGTTTAAAGCGCGGCATTGAACGGTTCAGCCGGTCGCTTCCGTGTTTAGGGCAGAACACTGTTTGACGCGTGGAAATTAGCGTTTGTTACGTTGTCGCCGGTAAGCCAGCGGCCAGCGCAACGGGGCACCGGCAGCGGAAGGGCTCGAAATGCTGCAGAAGATCGCCCGAGTCGCCATCAGGGCGCCCCGCCGCATCCTCGCGATCGGCGTCCTGGTCTTCATCGCCGCCGCGATCTTCGGCGTCCCCGTCGCCAAGAGCCTGTCGCCGGGCGGTTTCCAGGACCCCGACTCCGAGTCGGCCCACGCCATCGGCGTGTTGAGCGACAAATTCGGCCAGAGCGGCCAGCAGGTGCTGATCCTGGTGACCGCCCCGGGCGGCAGCGATAGCGAGCAGGCCCGCAAGGTGGGCACCGACCTCGTCGACCAGCTGCAACGGTCCCCGCTGGTCTACAACGTCTCCTCGCCGTGGACCGCCCCGCCCCAGGCCGCGGCCGACCTGATGAGCCGCGACGGCAAGTCCGGGCTCGTCGTCGTCAACCTCAAAGGCGGCGAGAACTACGCGCAGAGCAACGCCCAGACCCTGGCCGACCAATACATCCACGACCGCGACGGCGTCACCGTCCGCGCCGGCGGCGCGGCGATGCAGTACGCGCAGATCAACACGCAGAACCAGGCCGACCTGCTGGTCATGGAGATGATCGCGCTGCCGCTGAGCTTCCTGGTGCTGATCTGGGTGTTCGGCGGGCTGCTGGCCGCGGCGTTACCGATGGCGCTGGGCGCGTTGGCCGTCGTCGGTTCGATGTCGGTGCTGCGCCTCATCACCTTCAACACCGAAGTGTCGATCTTCGCCCTCAACCTGAGCACCGCCCTTGGCCTGGCCCTGGCGATCGACTACACCCTGCTGATCGTCAGCCGCTACCGCGACGAATTGGCCGAGGGCCACGACCGGGAGCAAGCGCTCATCCGGACCATGGCCACCTCCGGGCGCACCGTGCTGTTCTCCGCGGTCACCGTGGCGTTGTCGATGTCGGCGACGGTGGCGTTCCCGATGTACTTCCTCAAGTCGTTCGCCTACGCCGGCGTGGCCACCGTCGCCTTCGTCGCGGCCGCCTCGATCGTGCTCACCCCGGCCGCGATCGTGCTGTTGGGTCCGCGACTGGACGCGTTCGACGTGCGCCGGTTCTTGCGGCGAACGCTGCTTAAGAAGAAGAGCCCGGAACCGGTGCACAAGCCCGTCGAGCAACTGTTCTGGTACCGGTCCACCAAGTTCGTGATGCGCCGCTGGGCCCCGATCGGGCTGACCGTCGTCGCGCTGCTGTTGCTGCTCGGATACCCGTTCTTGCGTGTGACCTGGGGTTTCCCCGATGACCGGGTGCTGCCGCGGTCGGCGTCGGCGCATCAGGTCGGTGATCGGCTGCGCAACGACTTCGCGCACGACTCGGCGACGTCGGTGCCCGTCGTCATCCCCGACGCCATCGGCCTGAACCCCACGGACCTCGACTCCTACGCCGCCGCCCTGTCCCGGGTCGCCGACGTGTCGTCGGTGTCCGCCCCCGGCGGCACCTTCGCCGCGGGCAACCGGGTGGGACCGCCGGCCGGGCCCACCGGGCTGGCCGGCGGCAGCGCCTTTCTGACCGTCAGCAGCACCGCGCCGCTGTTCTCGACGGCGAACGACGCCCAGCTCCGGCGGCTGCACGAGGTGCCCCGACCCGGGGGCCGATCCGTCGAGATGGGCGGGGTGGCACAGGTCAACCGTGACAGCGTCGACGCCGTGACCGACCGGCTGCCGCTGGTGCTCGGGCTGATGGCGGCGATCACCTTTGTGTTGCTGTTCCTGCTCACCGGCAGCGTGCTGCTGCCGGCCAAGGCGCTGGCCTGCAACTTCCTGTCGTTGACGGCGGCGTTCGGCGCGCTGGTGTGGATCTTCCAGGACGGCCATCTCGGCGCGCTCGGCACCACGCCCAGCGGGACGCTGGTGGCCAACATGCCGGTGCTGCTGTTCTGCATCGCCTTCGGGCTGTCCATGGACTACGAGGTCTTCCTGCTCTCCCGGATCCGCGAATACTGGCTGGCGTCCGGCGCCGCCCGGCCGGCGAGGCCGACCGCGAAACAGGCCCACGCCGCCAACGACGAAAGCGTGGCGCTCGGCGTCGCCCGCACCGGCCGGGTGATCACCGCGGCCGCGTTGGTGATGTCGATGTCCTTCGCCGCCCTGATCGCGGCGCACGTCTCGTTCATGCGGATGTTCGGCCTCGGCCTGACGCTCGCGGTGTTCGCCGACGCCACCCTGGTGCGGATGGTGGTCGTGCCGGCCTTCATGCACGTGATGGGCCGGTGGAATTGGTGGGCGCCCAGGCCCCTAGCGTGGCTGCACGACCGGTTCGGCATCAGCGAGGGAGCGGCCGCCGAACCCGGGGATCATCTCGGGCCGGTGCCGGATCGCGTCGAGCTCCCGGCGCCGGTGGTTGCCGAGCCGGTACCCAATATCGGTTAACGCCGACCGTCGGGTCGTGGGGAACCTATTGTGGGGCGCAAGCGAGTCGGAAGGTTCACAACGGTATGACAACGGTGGTCGACAACCCCTTCTTCGCGCGGGTCTGGCCGGTCGTCGCCACCCATGAAGCCGAGGCGATCCGGGCGATGCGTCGGGAGAATCTGGCCGGCCTGTCGGGTCGCGTCCTCGAAGTCGGCGCGGGCATCGGCACCAACTTTCCGCACTACCCGGACTCGGTCGACGAGGTGATCGCGGTGGAACCCGAACCGCGGCTGGCCGCGCAGGCCCGCGCCGCGGCGCAGGCCGTTCCCCTCCGCGTCATCGTCACCGGCGAGACGGTCGAGGCGTTCAGCGGCGCCGAGCCGTTCGACGCGGTGGTGTGCTCGCTGGTGTTGTGCTCGGTCCGCGATCCCGAAAGCGTTCTGCGGAGGCTGTTTTCGCTGTTGCGGCCGGGCGGGGAGCTGCGCTATCTGGAGCACATCGCCAGTGCCGGTGCGCGGGGCCGCTTTCAGCGTTTCGTCGATGCGACGGTGTGGCCGCGGCTGTTCGGCAACTGCCACACCCATCGGGACACCGAGCGCTCGATCGTCGAGGCGGGCTTCGAAGTCGACACGTCGCGGCGGGAGTTCACGTTGCCGGCCTGGGCGCCGATGCCGGTCTCGGAGTTACTGCTCGGCCGCGCGCGCCGCCCCTGACCGGCCGGCCCGATCAGTTCAACAGGGCCGGTAGCCGCTGCAACAACCCGGGCAGCGCCTGGCTGGCCGTCTCGCGCATGCTGATCGTCACGCTGCCCGACAGCGGAGTGACCTCGGGATTGACCTCGATGACGGCGGTGCCGCGCGACAGCGCCAACTCGGCCAGCCCGGCCGCCGGATACACGATCGCCGAGGTGCCGACCACCACCATCACGTCGGCGGCCTCGGTCGCCTCCACCGCGCGCCGCCACGGCTCGTCGGGCAACTGTTCGCCGAACCACACGATGTCGGGTCTGATCAGGCCGCCGCAGCGGCACACCGGGGGTTCCACCTCCAGCGCCGGTTCGGTCATCGCGGGCAGCGCCCCGGAGTAGGCCATACCGCAACTCGCGCAACGGAATTCGAACAGACTGCCGTGTAGGTGATGCACCGACCGGCTGCCCGCGCGCTCGTGCAGGTCGTCGACGTTCTGGGTGATGACGCTGACCTGGGCGTCGTCCTGCCAGGCGGCGATGGCTCGATGACCCGCGTTCGGTTGGACATCGGCGACCAGATAGTGGCGCCACAGATACCAGCCCCATACCCGCTGCGGATTGTCGCGCCAGCCCTGCGTGCTGGACAGCTCGTAAGGGTCGAAGCGGGCCCACAATCCGTTCTGGTCATCGCGAAAGGTCGGCACACCGCTCTCCGCGGAGATTCCCGCGCCGCTGAGCACCGCTACTCGCATCCCACCAAGATAGCCGGGGGTGGGGGATACTGAACGGGTGGAGCTCGGTGACTGGTTGAAGGTCGACATGAAGGCGGGAAAGCCGTTGTTCGACCAGCTGCGCACGCAGGTCATCGAGGGAGTTCGGGAGGGCGCGTTGCCGCCCGGCACGCGCCTGCCCACGGTGCGCGATCTGGCCGGCCAGCTCGGCGTCGCCGTCAACACCGTGGCGCGCGCCTACCGCGAGCTGGAAACCTCCGCCATCATCGAAACCCGGGGCCGCTTCGGCACTTTCATCGCGCGCTACGACCCGACCGACGCCGCGATGGCGGCCGCGGCCCGCGAATACGTCCGCGTCGCACGCGGACTGGGGTTGGACAAAGCCGACGCGGTGCGCTACATCGAAGCGGTGCCCGACGAGTAAGGAGGGCGTCGAAAGACCTTGGCCCACAGGCGCTTAGCCTCAGCGTCTCAGCGCAACACCTTGTCCAGCGTGCGCAGGTTGCGTGTCGTGGTCGACGACTTGTACCGCGGCTTACCCATCGTCTTGCCGATGGTGCTGTCCAGCGTGGCGCCCTTGGGGACCTGCCAATAGATCACGCCGTCACCGCGGCGGATCTTCTCGTCGGGACCCGCCTTCTCGGCCAGCGCGGCGAGCTCGTCGAGCATTGTCTTATCGGCGACGAACGTGACGTAGGACTGGTAGCCGTCGACCTCGCGCTCGAACGGATAGGCGTCGACCAGGGCGCGCACCGTGTCGATGTCATAGGCCAGCACCCACGCGTCGTAGCCGAACCGGTCCCGCAACGCGGCCTCGGCCTTCTTGCGCACCGACGCCACCCCGGCGGTCGACTCCAGCAGCACGTTGCCGGTGGCCAGGATGGTCCGGACCTGGGTGAACCCGGCGTCGGTCAGAGCCGCCGCCACCTCGGCCATCTTGAGGTTGACACCCCCGACGTTGACGCCACGCAGGAACGCCGCGTACTTGGTCATGCCCCGATTCCACCAGGTCGGCCGCGCAACGATAATCCCGGGCCGCCCGTCCCGCTGCGACGTAGGCTTTCGTCATGGGACGCCAAGTCTTCGACGACAAATTGCTGGCCTTGATCAGTGGACACTCCCTCGGGGTACTGGCCACCATCAAGCGCGACGGGCGGCCGCAGCTGTCGAACGTGAGCTATCACTTCGACCCGCGCAACGTGGTGATCCAGGTGTCGATCACCGAGCCACGCGCCAAGACCCGCAACCTGCGTCGGGACCCACGGGCCTCGATCCTGGTCGACGCCGACGACGGCTGGTCGTATGCCGTCGCCGAGGGCACCGCCGAGTTGACGCCGCCGGCGGCCGCACCCGACGACGACACCGTGGAGGCGCTGATTGCGTTGTACCGCAACATCGCCGGTGAGCACCCGGACTGGGACGAATACCGGCAAGCCATGGTCACCGACCGGCGGGTGTTGCTGACGCTGCCGATCTCGCATGTCTATGGCATGCCGCCGGGCATGCGCTAGCCGCGCCGCCCACTCAACCATTTCGGCACGCCCGGGCTAGGCTCCCCCTATGGCCGCATCGAATGCCCCGCAAGGTTCAAAGCCGTCGGAGTCGTCGGGGGCCGGATCGCCCGGGTCGGACGACGACACCAAGCGCAAATTCCGTGAAGCCCTGGACCGCAAGATGGCGAAATCCGCGAGCGGCTCCGATCACAAGGACGGCGCCGGCAAGCAAACGCGCGCGCACGGCGCCGTGGGCAACCGCCGGGAATTTCGCCGCAAGAGCGGCTGACGACCCCGTGCCGCGGCGGCCGGTTTCCGTTGCCGGGTTCAGCCTTGGGGCGCGGTGAACAGGCCGACCGACGGGTCGGCTTGGCCGGGTTGGCCGCGCAGGCTTCCCCGGGTGCTCGGGTGGGCGAAGTTCACTTGGGACGGGTCGTTCTGGTAGGCCCAATCCGCCACGATGGTGCGTTGACTGAACTTCCAACGGCCCTCGTGCCTGGCGTAGCTGTCCAGGTACCGTCCGCCGATGATGACGTCGATGTTGCGTTCGGGGCCGGCGAAGGTGTGGAACACCAGGCAGTAGATCTCGCCGCGGGCCGTGTCGCCGTCCACCACGAAGTTCGTCGTGGTGATGTTGTGTTGCGAGACAAGCACATACGGTTCGGCCGCTTGCAGTTGCGCGATGAACTGCTCGACGCCGCCGTCGGAAAACGAGCCGTGCGAGTCCGTCGCGTCGGGGTGATACAGGCCGCGAAGGGCGGCGTAGTCGGCGCGGTCGACGGCTCGGCAATAAGCGGTGACGAGTTGATGCAGTTCGTCGCGGGCCAGCATCAGTGCCAACTTGGCCTCATCCACCACCACGCCACGATAACGCGGTGATCGGCGGTGAGTAATCTTGCGACCAATAGCGTCCGCGGTCCCAGGGTGCCTGCGCGAAAGGAAGATCGTTGACGGTGAATCTCTGCCTCGCTCAGGATCCCGAGGCCGACAGGTTGCTGGACGAGAGCCCGTTGGCGTTGCTCATCGGGATGGTTCTGGATCAGCAGGTTCCCTTCGAGACGGCGTTCGCCGGACCGAAGAAGATCGCCGAGCGGATGGGCAGCTTCCCGGACCTTTCGGCCGCCGAAATCGCGGACTACGACCCGGACAAGTTCGCCGCGTTGTGCTCGCAAACCCCTGCGATACACCGCTTTCCGGGGTCGATGGCCAAGCGCATCCAGGCGCTGGCCCAGATCATCGTGGACCACTACGACGGCGACGCGGCCGGATTGTGGACGGCCGGTGACCCCGACGGGAGCGAGCTGCTGCGGCGGATCAAGGGGTTGCCGGGATTCGGGGACGTGAAGGCCAAGATCTTCTTGGCCCTGCTGGGCAAGCAGTACGGCGTGACGCCGAAGGGCTGGCGCGCCGCGGCGGGGGACTTCGGCCGGGCGGGTTCGCACATCTCCGTCGCCGATATCGTCGATGCAAAGTCGATGGGAAAAGTGCGCGCGTACAAAAAGCAAATGAAAGCGGCAGCCAAAGCGGCGAAGTAGCAGGTCCACAGAAGGGAAGGGCGACAACGTGAAGACACACATAACGTGTCCGTGCGGCGAAGCCATCGTCGGCAAGGACGAGGACGAACTGGTCGAGTTGACCCAGGCGCACCTCGCCAGCGTTCATCCTGGCCTCGAGTACGACCGCGACGCCATCCTGTTCATGGCGTACTGACGAGAACGCGCGTGCCCCCCGGTCGGGACACGCGCGTTCAAGGCGGTGCGGCGGTGTGGTCTGCTACGGCACCACCGTCGAGCCGATCGTGGGCATGAACTGGCACTGCTTTTCCTTGGTGGTGACCTGCCCGAAGATCGTCGACATGATGCTGCCCGAACCGGTGTCGGCGATCGCGCTCAGCGTCGTCGGCCCCTCCGGGTTGATATCCGGACGCGGCTTGAGTGCGACGGTCCCCGACTTGCCGGTGGTCAGGTTCACCCAGGTGACGTTCAGCGGCAGCTTCTGCACCTCGGCCGGTCCGGGGGTGCCGACCGCGGTGAACACGTAGGCGGTCTGGCCGGGCCCGGGGCCGGGGAGCGGAATCTTGGCCGGCCCCGCGACCGACAGCGCGGTCGCGATGGCGCTCGTGCCGTCCGCCAGGCAGTTGGTGCCGATGGACGGGTACATGAAGTCCTGCGTGGGCGGCGTGTCAGCGCCGAACCCCGGAGCCGCCGCCGCGGGAGCGGCGTCCGGTGCGGGCGCGGGCGCCGGTGCCGGCGCCGGGGCGGCTTCCGGTGCGGCCGGGGCCGGTGGCGCCGGGATGGGTGCCGCGACGGGCACGTTGGCCGGTTGGGCGGGCGCGGGTGCGGCGGGTGCCGCCGCCGGCGCGGGACCGGCCGCATGGGCCGGGTCGATGCCGGCCGGCAGGTGCGCCTCGGGTGCGGGAGCGGCCGCGGGTGCCGGCGCGGGCGCCGGAGCCGCGGCGGGTGCCGGTGCGGCGGGTGCCGCCTCGGGGACTGGGCCGGCCGCGTGCGCCGGGTCGATGCCGGCCGGCAGGTGAGCCTGCAGACCGGGCTCTACCCCCGCCGCGGGCACGTGTTGCACCGGCGCGCTCGGTTCGGCGACGAATTGATTGACCGCCGCCGCAACGTTTTTCGACTCGTTGGGCGTGCTCGGGTTGTGGGCGAAGGCTTGTGCCGCGGCCATCAGCAGCTGTGTCGCCTGCTGAGGGTCGGTGGCCGCTTGTTGGATGAGGGGGCTCAGCTGCGACAGGGCAGGCAGACCCGGCAGCCCTTGGGCCGCATTCGGTTGCGGTATCGGCTGCGGCGCCGCCGGGTCGGCTGTCGCGCTCGGGCAGAGCCCGAACGCGACAGCCGATGCCGTGACGACAGCGGCCAAACCTTTGGACAGATTCCAAGTGGTTGCCACGGTGTCCTCCGGTTGTCAGTAGTGGTTTAGCCGGTTACGGAACTGATCAGGGCAGGGCGGCCAGCAGCGGCGCCGCCGGTCCGGCGGGGCTGGCCGCCGGTGCCGCCGGTGCCGCGGGTGCGGCCGGGGCCTGTCCCGAGGCGAGCGCCGGCAGGTCCTGCGGGAGCGTCACTTTCGGAGGCACGCTGACCGGCAGGCCGGCCGGCATCGCCGGCATGTTGACCTGCGCCTGCGGAAGCTGCGGAGCCGGCGGAGTGGCCGGTGCCGCGGGTGCCGACAGACCCGGGATCGTCGGGAGGCCCGGGATCGACGGGGCGGCCGGAGCGGCGGGACCCGCAGCCGCCGGCTGCGCACCCGTCAGGCCCTGGATCATTCCCGGAATGCCACCGGTCGCCGAAGACGGCGCGGCGGGCGTCGCCGACTGCGCCAGCCCCGGAAGGAAGGGGTTGGCCGCCGGTGAAGGCACCTGGGCGGCGGGGCTGGTCGGCGAGGTCAGTCCGGGAATCGACGGAAGACCCGCCGCCGGAGCCGCCGGCGCCGCCGGCGGGGTGGCCGCCGGGACACCCGGGAAGCTGATACCCGGGGTGGCCGGAGCCGCCGGCGGCGTGGCGCCGAGTGCGGTCGCGAGGTTCTGCAGGATTTGCGGTGCGTTGGCCGCAGAACTGATCAGCTGCTGCGGAATGTTCGGCACGGCCGGGGCCGGCACCGGATCGGCGTGGGCGATACCGCCCGTCAATAGCGCTGCGGACGAACCGACCACGACGGCGGCTGCACGCATGTAAGTCCAGATGGTTGGCATGACTCTCCCTGATTGATCGATTACAGGTTCGGCGCTGAAGTTACTTTGATGCAGATGGGACTCAAGTGACACGTGTGGCATTTATGAACTCGTTACGGATACGAGTGAGACCGGTGACCGAATGCGCGGAATGCGCGCTCCTAGGGGTGATGTGCGGCCCGACGGCGCCGCGCCGCCCGTCGTGCTCGCTAAAGTCGGGCGGATAGACACCACCTCGGCCGCTCCGGCGGCACCCCATCCGCAGCGGTTGGCAAGTCTGCTTGCCGCGGCCGCGCCAATGCTGCTCATCGCGAGCATCGCCGCGCGGCTGGCCTGGACGTACCTGGCCCCCAACGGCGCGAACTTCGTCGACCTGCACGTGTACCTCGGCGGATCCGCCGCCATCGACCACCCCGGCAGCCTGTACAGCTACGTCTACGCCGACCAGACGCCGGACTTCCCGCTGCCGTTCACCTACCCGCCGTTCGCGGCCGTCGTCTTCTACCCGCTACACCTGTTGCCGTTCGGCCTGGTCGCCTTCCTGTGGCAGATCGCCACCATGGCGGCGCTGTACGGCGCGATCCGGCTCAGCCAGCGCCTGATCGGCGTGGCCGCCGGCGCCACCGGCCGGCGTGTCGCGATGTTGTGGACGGCGGTCGCCATCTGGATCGAGCCGCTGCGCAGCACGTTCGACTACGGACAGGTCAACGTGCTGCTGATGACCGCGGTGCTGTGGGCGGTGTGCAGCACGCGGTGGTGGCTGTCGGGGTCGTTGGTCGGCGTGGCGGCCGGAATCAAGTTGACCCCCGCGATCTCCGGCGTCTATCTGGTCGGCGCGCGCCGGTGGGGTGCCGCGGTGTTCTCGGCGGTCGTTTTCGTTGCGACCATTGGGATTTCGGTCCTGGTCGTCGGCGATCAGACGCGCTACTACTTCACCGACCTGCTGGGCGACGCCCACCGGGTGGGTCCCATCGCGACGTCGTTCAATCAGTCCTGGCGCGGGGGCATTTCGCGGATCCTGGGCCACGACGTGGGATTCGGCCCGCTGCTGGTGGCCGCCCTTGCCGTCACCGCGGTGCTGGCCGTCCTGGCCTGGCGCGCCCTGGATCCCGCCGATCGGCTGGGCAGGCTCTTGGTGGTCGAGCTGTTCGGGCTGCTGCTCTCACCGATCTCCTGGACCCATCACTGGGTGTGGCTGGTGCCCCTGATGATCTGGGCGATCCACGGCCCGGTGCGCGAGCAACCGGGAGCGCGCATCGTGGGCTGGGGCTGGCTGGCCCTCACGGTGGTCGGCGTCCCCTGGTTGCTGAGTTTCGCCCAACCGACGATCTGGCAGATAAGCCGCCCGTGGTATCTGGCCTGGGCCGGGTTGATCTACATCGTCGGCGCGGTGGCGACGCTGATCTGGATCGCGACCACCCGCGCGCCGCGCCGCGGGGACCGCGCCGAGCGTCACGCCGGTGAGACGGCCGACGGCGCGCGTCCGGCCGGCGTGAGCGCCGACGCAGGCGAGGGCCGCATTGACTAGCTGTCGACGATGCCGTTGATGTCGCGGGCCATGTCGATGTCGTTTTGGGTGATGCCGCCCTCGGAGTGCGTGACAAGCGCGAAAGTGACTGTCCGCCAACGAATGTCGATGTCCGGGTGATGGTCCTTGCTCTCGGCGTGCTCGCCCACCCGGCGGACGGCGTCGATGCCGGCCAGGAAACTCGGAAATTTGATCGAGCGGCGCAGGGCGCCGTCGGCCCGCTCCCATCCATCCAGTTCGGGCAGCGCGGCGTCCACTTGCTCGTCCGTTAACACGGCCATAGGGGACTCGTCCTCTCGGATAGCGGGTTGATCGAGGGGCGGCTTGACCTCCCCGCGAAGGTGGTCGCCTACGAGGCTACGGCGGGAGTGCCCGGTGCTTGGTTCTTCTGGTCCAGCGCCACCACGACGCCCGCCGCCGGCAGGCTCTGTCGTTGCTGGTAGGCGGACTCCAGGCTGGCGGGAACCCCCTGGAGGTCGCGGGCTACGCCCATCAATTCTTCCAGAATCATGATCCGTTGCTGATTCGCCTCGTCCATCGCCCGATGCGCTCGCTCGTCGAATTCGTGAGCTTTCCGCTTTGCGTCGGCGAGCAGCTGCTCACGTTCCTGCTGGGCTTGCTGCCACGCCTCGTCGATCAACGACTGGGCTTCGGCCCGCATCCCGGCGAGGTCGGCGTCGAGCTTTTTCCTGGTCTCCTCGCATTCGGCTTCGAGCGCTTTTCGCTGCGCGGCCATGTGCTCCAACAACTCTCGATGTTCTTGGCGCGCGGCCTCGACCTCGCCCGCCGCATCCGCGAGCAGGGCATCCGCCTCGGCGCGGGCCTCGGCCTGCATCCGGGAGACCTCGTCGAGGGCGCGCCGCAGCAGCTTCGCCATCCGATGTTGCATCGCGTAGGGCGTCGGTGACGTGTCCGACAGGGCGGCGACCTCATCCTTGAGGCAGGCAACCTCGATCCGCAGCGCGGCCGCTTCGTTGCTGGATTCGTCTCGTTGGGACCGCAGGTTCAGGACTTCGTCGATCAGCAACTTCTCCTTGGCGAGCAGCGCCTCGATGTAGGGGTCGACCAGAGCCGGGTCATAGCCCCGAAAGATTCGAGTGAACGACTTGGTGGGTGCGGTGATCATTGCCAACTCCCCTCATTGGAAGTGCCTGTAGTGGTCGTGACCGACTAGGGTCGAGTATTCCACGGCTGCGCCCAAACCGTAAGAGAGCCGTTGTGTCCCAAGGGAATTCGACGGCGTTGTCGGCCCGAATGGCTGTCCCCGCGCCATTTTGCCGCCGAGGCCGCATGGCCGTTGCCGCGAGGGTGGCACGGCGTCCGCCATCGCATGCGGTCCCGAACCCGTCCGGATCCCAACGGCGGTCCCGAGCGGTGGGCGCGTCACAACGGGCGCCGTATACCGTGACTGGCCATGCCGACCCAGATCGTCGTCGCCGGTGCCCTCATCCGCGACGCCAAGGTCTTGGTGGCACAACGCGTCCGTCCGCCGGAGCTGGCCGGCCGTTGGGAGCTGCCCGGCGGCAAGGTCGGGCCCGGCGAAACGGAGCGCGACGCGCTGGCCCGCGAGTTGGCCGAGGAATTGGGTCTTGGGGTGCGCGACGTCGCGGTGGGCGGCCGGCTCGGCGACGACATCGTGGTCGACGGCGGGCTCACGCTGCGCGCCTACCGCGTGCGCCTGGTCCGGGGCGAACCCGACGCGCGCGACCATCGGGCGGTGCGCTGGATCACCGCCGCTGAGCTGCACGATCTGGACTGGGTGCCGGCCGATCGCGGCTGGCTGGCGGACCTGAACGCAGCTCTCTAGGAGCTACCTCATAACAGGTCCACAGAGTTCCGGCAGCTTATGTACAGCCGCGTGGCAGGTCCTCGCAGTGAACTGAATAGAACAATATGACTTGTAATAACGACGCCACACGAAGCTGCCCTGGATGTGCGTGCCGATAGCGAGCCGAATGCTTGTTCAGACCGTGCGGTCGCGGCCCCGGTGCTCCGACGGCCGGCATTGCGCTGCCCGAAAACCACTGCTCATGACGCCTTTTTCGAACGATCGCCCGCGCGCGGCGAACCGGATTTCACCCCCGACCCAGACCTATGCCGGTGCTGTATCGCCGCCCAGCCCGCGGGCCCGCCATGCCGAGCGCTGAGCCGATCCGAGCTGGTGCGGGCGGGCGGATCCGTGGGCTGACTGCCAAACACGACGCACCTGGGGTCGAACGCACGGCCCGGCGACGAGGCGCGACGCTACCGAATCGGAGGAGTACTTCTTGACTGTCACACCTCACATCGGCGGAGTGCTCGAGGAACTCCTGGAGCGCAGCGGAAGGTTCTTCACCCCCGGCGAGATCTCGGCCGACCTGCGCACGATCACCCGGGAGGGCGGTCGTGAAGCCGACGTGTTCTACCGCGACCGGTGGAGCCACGACAAGGTGGTTCGCTCGACGCACGGGGTGAACTGCACCGGATCGTGCTCGTGGAAGATCTACGTCAAGGACGGGATCATCACCTGGGAGACCCAGCAGACCGACTACCCGTCGGTGGGCCCGGACCGGCCCGAGTACGAGCCGCGCGGCTGTCCCCGTGGCGCGTCGTTCTCGTGGTACAGCTACTCGCCCACCCGGGTGCGCTACCCCTACGCCCGCGGCGTGCTGATCCAGATGTACCGCGAGGCCAAGGCGCGCCTGGGCGACCCGGTGCTGGCCTGGGCCGACATCCAGGCCGATCCCGAACGACGTCGTCGCTACCAGCGGGCCCGCGGGAAGGGCGGGCTGGTTCGGGTCACCTGGGCCGAGGCCACCGAGCTGATCGCCGCCGCCCACGTGCACACCATCAAGACCTATGGACCGGATCGGGTCGCCGGATTCTCTCCGATTCCGGCGATGTCGATGGTGTCCTACACCGCGGGCTCGCGGTTCTTCGAGCTGATCGGCGCGCCCATGACGTCGTTCTACGACTGGTACGCCGACCTGCCGGTCGCCTCGCCGCAGGTCTTCGGCGACCAGACCGACGTTCCCGAATCCGGGGACTGGTGGGACGCAGCGTATTTGATGATGTGGGGCTCCAACGTCCCGATCACCCGCACGCCCGATGCGCACTGGATGGCCGAGGCGCGCTACCGCGGCACCAAGGTGGTGACCGTGAGCCCGGATTACGCCGACAACACCAAGTTCGCCGACGAGTGGATGCCCTGTGCGGCCGGCACCGACGGTGCGCTGGCCATGGCGATGGGCCACGTCATCCTCTCGGAATGCTATGTGCAAAAGCAGGTTCCGTTCTTCACCGACTATTCCCGGCGCTACACCGACCTGCCGTTCCTGATCAAGCTCGAAGAGCGCGGCGACATGCTGGTGCCGGGAAAGAACCTCACGGCGGCCGATCTCGGGGAGGCAGTCGAGAACGCCGCGCTCAAGCCCGCGGTGCTCGACCAGATCACCGATTCGGTCGTCGTGCCGCACGGCTCGCTGGGATTCCGGTACGGCGAGTCGGGTGTCGGAAAATGGAACCTCGATCTGGGCGACCTGACGCCGGCGCTCAGCGTGCGAGACGCTAACGGGCGCAACGGCGATGACGACACCGCGCTCGTTCACCTGCCCAGCTTCGACACGGTCGACGGCGAGGGCACCACGGTGGCGCGCGGTGTCCCGGTGCGCCGGATCGGCAAGCACCTGGTGTGCACCGTCTTCGACCTGATGCTCGCCCAGTATGGGGTGGCACGCCCCGGCCTGCCCGGCGAATGGCCCACCGGCTACGACGACGCCACCCAGCAGAACACCCCGGCGTGGCAGGAGGCGATCACCGGCGTGTCGGCCGCCCAGGCCATCCGGGTGGCAAGGGAATTCGCGCACAGCGCCGAAGAATCCGGCGGCCGCTCCATGATCATCATGGGTGGCGGCATCTGTCACTGGTTCCACAGCGACGCGATCTACCGCGCGGTGCTGGCGCTGCTGATGCTGACCGGGTCGATGGGCCGCAACGGCGGCGGCTGGGCCCACTACGTCGGCCAGGAAAAGGTGCGCCCACTCACCGGATTCCAGACGATGGCGATGGCGACCGACTGGGTGCGGCCGCCGCGGCAGGTGCCCGGCGCCTCCTACTGGTACGCACACACCGACCAGTGGCGCTACGACGGATACGGCGCGGACAAGCTGGCCAGCCCGGTGGGGCGGGGCAGGTTCGCGGGCAAGCACACCATGGACTTGCTGGCGTCCGCGGTGGCGATGGGGTGGAGCCCGTATTACCCCCAGTTCGACCGGTCCAGCCTGGATGTCGCGGACGAGGCGCGCGCCACCGATCGCGACGTCGCCGACTATGTCGCCGAACAATTGGGCCAGCGCAAGCTCAAGCTCGCCGTGACCGATCCCGACAACCCGGTGAATTGGCCACGGGTGCTTACGGTTTGGCGGGCCAACCTGATCGGCTCGTCGGGCAAGGGCGGCGAATACTTCCTGCGCCATCTGCTGGGCACCGATTCCAACGCCTCGGCGCTGCCGCCGGAGGACGGCGTGCGGCCCACCGGCGTGACGTGTGAGGGCGACATTCCCGAGGGCAAGCTCGACCTGATGATGTCGATCGACTTCCGGATGACCTCGACGACGCTGGTGTCCGACATCGTGCTGCCGGCGGCCACCTGGTACGAGAAGGCCGACATCTCCAGCACGGACATGCACCCCTACGTGCATGCGTTCAGCGCCGCGACCGATCCGCCGTGGGAAACCCGTTCGGACTTCGACGCTTTCGGTGCGATCGCGCGCGCCTTCAGTGCGATGGCCAAGGACCATCTGGGCACCCGCACCGACGTGGTGCTCAGCGCGCTGCAGCACGACACCCCGGACGCGATGGCCTATCCCGATGGCACCGAATGCGATTGGCTGCACTCGGGTGCGACGCCGGTGCCGGGCCGGACGATGGGCAAGCTCACCGTGGTGGAGCGCGACTACGGCGCCATCTACGACAAGTGGCGGACCCTGGGTCCGCTGGTGGACAAGTTCGGCCTGACCACCAAGGGCGTCACGGTGCATCCGTTCCGTGAGGTCGAAGAGCTGGCCGCCAAGTTCGGTGTGCTCAATTCCGGTGTGGCAGCGGGTCGTCCGGCCGTCACCACCGCGTCGCGGATGGCCGACGTGCTGCTGCTGCTGTCCGGCACGACCAACGGGCGGCTGGCGGTCGAGGGCTTCCACGAACTGGAGAAGCGCACCGGTCAGCGGCTGGTGCATCTGGCCGAGGGCAGCGAGGACAAGCGCATCAGCTACGCCGATACCCAGGCCCGGCCCGTTCCGGTGGTCACCAGCCCGGAATGGTCGGGCAGCGAAACGGGTGGGCGTCGCTACGCGCCGTTCACCATCAACATCGAAAACCTCAAGCCGTTCCACACCCTGACCGGGCGGATGCACTTCTATCTGGCCCACGACTGGGTCGAGGAACTCGGCGAGCACCTGCCGGTGTTCCGCCCGCCGCTGGACATGGCGCGCCTGTTCGGCCAGCCAGAGCTGGGCCCGACGCCGGACGGCAACGGCGGCATCGGGCTCACGGTGCGCTACCTGACCCCGCACTCGAAGTGGTCGTTCCACTCCACCTATCAGGACAACCTCTACATGCTCTCGTTGTCCCGCGGTGGCCCGACGATGTGGATGAGCCCCGGCGATGCGGCGAAAATCAATGTGCGCGACAACGATTGGGTCGAGGCGGTGAACGTCAACGGCATCTACGTGTGCCGGGCAATCGTCTCGCACCGGATGCCCGACGGCGTGGTGTACGTCTACCACGTCCAGGAGCGCACGGTGGACACCCCGCGCTCCGAGACCAACAACAAGCGCGGCGGCAACCACAACGCGCTGACCCGGGTCCGCATCAAGCCCAGCCACCTGGCCGGCGGTTACGGACAGCACGCGTTCGCGTTCAACTACCTGGGTCCGACCGGCAACCAGCGCGACGAGGTCACGATCGTCCGTCGTCGTAGCCAAGAGGTGGTGTACTGACATGAAGGTCATGGCCCAGTTGGCGATGGTGATGAACCTCGACAAGTGCATCGGCTGTCACACCTGTTCGGTGACGTGCAAGCAGGCGTGGACCAACCGATCCGGCACCGAGTACGTGTGGTTCAACAACGTCGAAACCCGTCCCGGACAAGGCTATCCGCGCACCTACGAGGACCAGGAGCGCTGGCGCGGCGGCTGGATTCGCGACAAGAAGGGCCGGCTGCGGCTACGTGACGGCGGGCGGCTGCAAAAACTGCTGCGCATCTTCGCCAATCCGAAGCTGCCGGTCATCGGCGACTACTACGAGCCCTGGACCTACGACTACGAGAACCTGACCACCGCCCCGGCGGGTGACACCTTCCCGACGGCGGCGCCCCGAAGCCTGATCAGCGGTGAGCCGATGAAGGTTTCGTGGGGACCGAACTGGGACGACAACCTGGCCGGGTCGCCGGAGATCCTGGCCGGGGACCCGATCCTGAAAAAGGTCAGCGAAGAGGTCAAGCTCTCGCTCGAAGAAACCTTCATGTTCTACCTGCCCCGGATCTGCGAGCACTGCCTCAACCCGTCCTGCGTGGCGTCGTGCCCCTCGGGTGCGATGTACAAGCGCAGCGAGGACGGCATCGTGCTGGTCGACCAGGACCGATGTCGCGGCTGGCGGATGTGTGTGTCCGGATGTCCTTACAAGAAGGTCTATTTCAACCACAAGACGGGCAAGGCCGAGAAGTGCACGCTGTGTTACCCGCGGATGGAGGTCGGGCTGCCGACCATCTGCTCGGAGACCTGTGTGGGGCGGCTGCGCTACCTGGGCGTGGTCCTCTATGACGTCGACCGGGTGCTGGAAGCCGCGTCGGTGGAAAAGGACACCGATCTCTATCCGGCGCAGTGCGAGATCCTGCTCGACCCGCATGACCCGGACGTCATCGCCGGTGCGCGCGCCGAGGGGATCCCGGACGAGTGGATCGAGGCCGCCCAGCGTTCCCCGGTGTACGCGCTGATCCACACCTACAAGGTGGCGCTGCCGCTGCACCCGGAATACCGGACCATGCCGATGGTTTGGTACATCCCGCCGCTCTCGCCGGTGGTCGACGCGGTCAGCCGCGACGGCCACGACGGGGAAGACCTCGGCAACCTGTTCGGTGCGCTGGACGCGCTGCGCATCCCGATGCAGTACCTGGCCGAACTGTTCACCGCCGGCGACACCGCCGTGGTCGAAGGCGTGTTGCGCCGGCTGGCGGCGATGCGCTCCTATATGCGCGACATCAACCTCGGGCGCGAGACCCAACCGCACATCCCGCATTCGGTCGGCCTGACCGAAGAAGAGATCTACGAGATGTACCGGCTGCTGGCCATCGCGAAATACGAAGAGCGCTATGTGATTCCGACCGCGTTCGCGCCGCAGGCCCGCGATCTCGAGGAGATGGCGGGCTGCTCGTTGACCGGCGACGGCGGGCCGGGCATGTACGAGTCCGATCCGGTGCCGGTGTCCGTGGAGACCTTCCACACCCTCAAGCAGCGCGGCTCTCCTGAACAAGACCCCGGCAACGGACGGCGGTCGACGCGGGTGAACCTGCTCAACTGGGACGGCGGCCAGGTGCCCGCCGGCATGTTCCCCGAAGGGCGGCAGCGATGAAGCTGCTTTCGGCGCTGCGCGAGCGTTCCACCACTCGGGCGATGCAGGATCGCCTGGTGTGGCAGGCGGCCTCCCTGCTGCTGGCCTACCCCGACGACGGGTTGGCCGGGCGCCTGGACACCGTCGAGGAGCTGCTGAGCCATGTCAGCGGTCCGCCGGCGGCGCTGTTGGGGCGGACGGTCGCGGCGCTGCGCGCGGTCGAGTCGATGACCGCGGCGATGGACTACGTCGCGACGTTCGACATGCGCCGGCGCGCCACCATGTACCTGACCTACTGGACCGCGGGGGATACCCGCAACCGCGGCCGGGAGATGCTGGCGTTCGCCACCGCCTACCGCGAGGCGGGGGTACAGCCGCCGGGCGGTGAGGCGCCCGATCATCTGGCCGTGGTGCTCGAATTCGCCGCCACCGTCGATCCCGACGCCGGGCGGCGACTGCTGAGCCGGCACCGCGTGCCGATCGACGTGCTGCGCGGCGCCCTGGCCGACGCCGAGTCGCCCTACGAACCGACGGTGGCGGCGGTCTGCGCGACCCTGCCCGACGCGACCGATCAGGAAGTGCGCCGCGCCGAGCGCCTGGCCCAAGCCGGGCCGCCGGCGGAAGCCGTTGGCCTGCAACCGTTTACCTTGACCGTGCCACCCCGCAAAGGATCGCCAAGTGTTTAGCAACGTCCTGTTCTGGGACATCGCGCCCTACGTCACGCTGTCGGTGCTGATCGTGGGCACCTGGTGGCGCTACCGGTATGACAAATTCGGCTGGACCTCGCGGTCGTCGCAGATCTACGAGTCGCGACTGCTCAGCATCGCCAGCCCCATCTTTCATTTCGGCATCCTGGCGGTGTTCGCCGGACACGTGATGGGCCTGTTCATTCCGCCGAAGGTCACCCAGATGATGAAGATGAGCGACCACTTCTATCACCTGCAGGCGGTCATCGCCGGGTCGATGGCCGGCGTCGCGACGCTCGTCGGCATCGGGTTGCTGATCTACCGGCGGTTCACCCGCCCGGCGGTCTCCATGGCCACCAGCCGCAGCGACAAGGTGATGTACACGGTGCTGGTGCTGGCGATCGTGGTGGGCCTGTACTGCGACCTGATCGGCACCGGCCCGCACGGCGGGGAATTCCACTACCGCTACACGGTCGGGTTGTGGTTCCGCCGGATCTGGATCCTGCAACCGCACGGCGAGGTGATGGTCAACGCGCCGCTGGACTACCAGTTGCACGCCCTGATCGGCATGGTGTTGTTCACGCTGTGGCCGTTCACCCGGCTGGTGCACGTGTTCAGCGCCCCGGTCGTCTACCTGTTCCGGCCCTACATCGTCTACCGCAGCCGCGAGGCGGCGGGTAAGGGTCAACTCGTCGGCACGGCGCCGCGCCGGCGGGGCTGGTAAGGGTTCGCCCCGCGCGTCGATTGTGCGGCCAGGGCGACGACACGCCGACCCGGCCCGCCGCCACCGCACACCCAAGCCGTCGGTCACCGAACGGCGCCCGGCTACCAGCCGGTTCGCTGGCCAGTTCGCTTTGAAAGGCCCCCCGCTGCCACAATCACCGACGTGCTATTTCGCAACGTCGCCATCGTCGCCCACGTCGACCACGGAAAGACCACCCTGGTCGACGCGATGCTGCGGCAGTCGGGCGCGCTGCACCACCGCGGGGACGACGCCGTCGAGCGCCTGATGGACTCCGGGGACCTGGAGAAGGAAAAAGGCATCACGATCCTGGCCAAGAACACGGCCGTGCATCGCAAGAATGCGGACGGAACGACGACCGTCATCAACGTCATCGACACGCCCGGCCACGCCGACTTCGGCGGCGAGGTGGAGCGCGGCCTGTCGATGGTCGACGGGGTGTTGCTGCTGGTCGACGCCTCGGAGGGGCCGCTGCCACAGACCCGGTTCGTGCTGCGCAAGGCCCTGGCCGCCCACCTTCCGGTGATCCTGGTCGTCAACAAGACGGACCGGCCGGACGCCCGGATCTCCGAGGTCGTCTCGGAGAGCCACGACCTGCTGCTCGACGTGGCCTCCGACCTCGACGAGGAAGCGCAGAAGGCGGCCGAGCACGCCCTGGACCTGCCGACGCTGTACGCCTCCGGCCGGGCGGGCATCGCCAGCACCACCGAGCCGGCCAACGGCGAAAACCCCGAGGGCGACAACCTCGATCCGCTGTTCGACGTCCTGCTCGAGCACATCCCGCCGCCGCAGGGCGATCCCGAGGCGCCGCTGCAGGCGCTGGTCACCAACCTCGACGCCTCGGCCTTCCTCGGCCGGCTCGCGCTGATCCGCATCTACAAGGGCCGGATCCGCAAGGGCCAGCAGGTCGCCTGGATGCGCGAGGTGGACGGCCATCCCGTCATCACGAACGCCAAGATCACCGAACTGCTGGTGACCGAGGGCGTGGAACGTACCCCCACCGACGAGGCCATCGCGGGGGACATCGTCGCGGTCGCGGGCATTCCGGAGATCATGATCGGTGACACGCTGGCCGATCCGGACCACGCGCACGCGCTGCCGCGCATCACCGTCGACGAGCCCGCCATCTCGGTGACCATCGGCACCAACACCTCGCCGCTGGCCGGCAAGGTGAAGGGGCACAAGCTGACCGCGCGCATGGTGAAGTCGCGCCTGGACGCCGAGCTCGTCGGCAACGTCTCGATCAAGGTCGTCGACATCGACCGGCCCGACGCCTGGGAGGTGCAGGGCCGCGGCGAGCTCGCGCTGGCGGTGCTCGTCGAGCAGATGCGCCGCGAGGGCTTCGAGCTCACCGTCGGCAAGCCCCAGGTCGTCACCCAGACGATCGACGGCAAGCTGCACGAGCCCTTCGAGGCGATGACCATCGACTGCCCTGAGGAATTCGTCGGCGCCATCACCCAGCTGATGGCCGCCCGCAAGGGGCGCATGGAAGAGATGACCAACCACGCGGCGGGCTGGGTCCGGATGGACTTCATCGTCCCCAGCCGCGGCCTGATCGGGTTCCGCACCGACTTCCTCACGCTGACCCGCGGCACCGGAATCGCCAATGCGGTGTTCGACGGCTACCGGCCGTGGGCGGGGGAGATCCGCGCCCGCCACACCGGCTCGCTGGTCTCCGACCGCGCGGGCACCATCACCCCGTTCGCCATGATCCAGCTCGCCGACCGCGGCCAGTTCTTCGTCGAGCCGGGCCAGGACACCTACGAGGGCATGGTCGTCGGGATCAACCCGCGCGCAGAGGATCTCGACATCAACGTCACCCGCGAGAAGAAGCTGACCAACATGCGGTCGTCGACCGCCGATGTCA
>NZ_LZKY01000186.1:0-766 GCF_001673055.1 Mycobacterium sp. 1245801.1 | reverse complement strand
CTGCGCGCCGGCGCCGTCGCCATGTGTGTGGAACTCGGCGCCGTTTCCGCCGCCGGTGAACCACAGGGCGGTGATCTTACGGTCGAAGAAGTCCGGGTTATCAATGAACGGGTTATCGAATTCGGTGCTCATGGCCGCCCCGCGTGGCGCATCATCTGCAGCCGCTGCCGCGAACTCGCCTCGGACATCAACTGGTTGACGTCGGTGACCGTGACACCGCTGATGTTCACGCTGTAGTCATTGCGGCCGCCGTTCGCGGCCGGGTCGGGCATCGGCATCTGCTGGCTGGCGATCGCATGCATGTCGTTCCACTGCTGATCGTTAAGGATGGGTTCGGGGCGGCTCGTCTTGTTGATCGCCAAACCGTTCGGCATCAGCCAGCCGCCGTCGTCGAAGATGTCCGGGGTGTCAAACGGTGCGATGGGCAGCAGCGACGGCGTGGGAGGTTTCGGCTGCTGCACAGGGGCCTGCGGCGGCTGCTCAGCCATCGGACCCGACTTGGGGGCCTGCGGCCCGGCCGGCGCGGTAGGCGCAAGGCTCGGCGCTGCAGGCCCGGCGCCCGGTGAAAGCCCCGGCGCCCCTTCTGGTGTGGGGACGAAGTTGCCCGTGCCGGGCTGCGCGATCGGGGCTGGGGCGCCGACCACCTGCTGGCCGGGCATCTGCCCCGGCTGCACCGGACCCGACGGGTTAATGCCGGCCTGCTGCGCCCCCTGCGGGTTGTCCTGTGTCTGTTGCGCCTTTTCCCCTGTGGTGACCGCGGCGGCCA
>NZ_LZKY01000185.1:0-715 GCF_001673055.1 Mycobacterium sp. 1245801.1 | reverse complement strand
GGGCGGGGTGCATGGCTGCATCCCGGGCCGCAGTGCGCGCAACAGGCAATCCGGCGGCGGGCTTTCACCAGAGCGCTGCGCATCACCGGTTCACCGGATACATCCGCGGTGGTCGAGCACGTAGAGTTCCTGGGAGTCTCTAAATGCGCCCGATCTACCCGGCAACAGAACAGGTAGCAAAGAACATGAGCACACCGTGAAGTCCCGATGATTCGCATTCCTATGCGTTACAGCTAATTCCCGAGGCGCGGCCCCACGACTGTCGCCTCATAGACAGGAGATGTAGTGGCAGGTAAGGCCCGCGTACACGAGTTGGCTAAGGAACTCGGTGTCACCAGCAAGGAAGTCCTCGCCCGACTGAATGATCAGGGCGAATTCGTTAAATCAGCATCGTCGACGGTAGAAGCTCCGGTTGCTCGCCGGCTGCGCGAATCCTTCGGCGGCGGCAAGTCCGCCGAGAAGGCCCCCGCGAAAGCCGCGGCACAGGGCGGGGCCAAGGCGCCCGCCGCCAAGTCCCCCGACAAATCGCTCGACAAGGCCCTCGACAGCGCCATCGGCACCGCGGGCGGCAACGGCGAAGCGACCGCGACGCCCGCCAAGCCCGCCGCGCCCCAGGCCTCCGCGGCCGCGCCCACCGAGGCCCCGGCCCGTCCGGGCCCGGCCCCGGCCCGGCCCTCCGCCCCGGCCCCGGGACAGCCCAAACCACCCGCGCCCG
>NZ_LZKY01000184.1:0-5233 GCF_001673055.1 Mycobacterium sp. 1245801.1 | reverse complement strand
ACCGGCGGGACGCTTTCGAGGACCGTGCGCATCGCCGTCGCCTGGTCGGCGGGCCAGCTGGGCTGCTGGGCGGCCGGCTTGGCCAGTGCGGCGTCCAGCCGCGCCCGCAGGTCAGGCGACAGCGGCGGCAGCGGCGGCAGCTGATCGATCGGTATGTCGACGGTCCAGTTCATCGGTCCATCGTAACCGGACTCGGACTGCTCGACCGTAGGGCGAATTTCGATCAAGGAACGTGAAACCTGCTGTCGCAGAACGTAGTCCATCGCCGCCATCTCTATCGTAGGGTCTTTCGTCGGCAGGCGCTCCGCGTACCGACGTTGTTCACGAGGCAGACAACCGCACTGCTGAATCCATTCCTGCTGGGGCGGTGGGGTGTTCGTTCGTCTGCACTGGTTCGGTCCGCATGAGTTGGTGTCGAGTCATAGGAGGTTGTACTCATAGGATGGCTCGCTGAGCGTGTGACTCAAATACACATTGCGCGGCTAGCCTTGAGGCGGAGTTGACCTCCTCGTAGCCGGGATACTTGCCGATGCGTTGGACAACTTCGAAGAAAATGCCGTCGCCGATCACGAGTGTGAAGAAGTGGTAGAACTGCCCGCCGAAGGTATCGGCGTCGTAGAGGATTCCGTAGCTGCTCATGATATTCAGTTGGGCTGAGGTGAACTCGATTTGTGTAGCCGGGGCGTCATAGTAGTTCTGCGGCACGGGAAGAGGCTCAAACCCGCGTTGTTGCCTGCGGTCGGCCGCATTGAAGATGTCGTCAGTGCGGAGGCGATGTGGGTAACGCCGCCGAATCGTGCCAGTGGCGATCGATTAGGTTCTGACGTCATGGCCGGTATTGTGCTGAGTTCAACACGCAGCGTACCTGCGTGCGGGGCGTCGAGAGTAAAGGCGCGGCCGCATAAGGCCGTTGGCGTCGACGAGATCGTGACCTTCTTGGGACTGCATCCCGAACACCGACCGCAACAGCAGCATGACACCGGACTGCCTGTCTTCGGAGACAGTCAGGGCTACCTGATCAACGAAGTTGAGAGACGTTGCGGGTGATATGGATTGGGCTCCAGGGGCGAGGTTTGAATGATGCGGATGGTCCCGTGGCATGTGGGCGCGCTTGCAGATCGAATGATGTCTCATCGGTGACCGTGACCAGGTTGACACCGACGTTGCAGGGGTTTGCGCTAGTCGCTGGCTGCTAGCACCGAGCATTTCGGGCAAGATGTTCCTCTGGATACTGCGGGCCCAATTTCAACAAATCTAGCGGGCCGTTTCGTCGCTTGAATGCCCAAACCATAAGTCATCGATACAGGCGCTGCAAAGTTGAACTGGTGAACAACTAGTTACGCGAAACATAAACGCTTCTTACGCAAAGCAGTGAAATGCACGGCCACCTCTTAGTATGCGCCGCCGTCGTGGGCTAATTGTGTCGTATGTCATTGTAGCCGGAACCTACTAGATGATTCGTAATTGCTATCACGAGTGGTATCGCTCGCGAACGCTGGACTTACCGAAGGTTCGGTGGTTAGCACATGAAATCCCCGATTTACCTCAACGCAAGTCGGCTTCTGCCCGCCGGCGTGGGCGTCCCGTCGTTCCCGCGACCGGGTCACCTCGGCAGAGCCGGCGCGGCCATCGTGATAAGCAATCAAAGCTGTTGGCGCACAGCGGGGTTGCCACTGCGGGGCGAGTGCCTGGCCCGTGTGAGTGAAGGATGTTACCTTGCGGGAGAGTGGCGGGGCGACGATTGCTTCCGCAAAGTAGTTGTGGTGTAACCGAAGAACGAGCCGCTAGTAGCTGACGATTGCTGTCGCGATCATCGAGTTCGCCACAGTCGTTGTACGCCAATATCGTCGGTCCGACTCCGCAAGACGCTGAACCGGGGAACGCCAGCACAGGGGGAACACCAGCACAAGCTTCAACGATCGTCTACGCTCACTCCAACAAGCCGGTGTTGCGATCACCGGTTGAATCCAGCGGCTCTCGGCGACGGTGGCGTCAGCGGATGGGGTACGCGATGAGCGTGGGCTCGCGCCGCTGGTTATCAGACCAACACCAACGGACTATCCCGGGTTTAGTTCCGTTCTTAATGGGACGATCAGGAGGATGCCCTCTAGGTCCGGTCAGCAGGCTAACCCGAGCAGGCAAACCGGAAGAGCGGCCAATTCCTTTGTGGCGCAGCATTTGGAGCTTGACGCGTACAGTCGGCCGATCTCGTGGAAGCATGGCGACCGCTGCATTAGATACGAGCCGAGGTTTTGCTTTGTCGATTCTGCTCTTGCGCCCAGCAGGGCGGGGGAGCGGCGCCGTACTGCGGCCTACGACGGGTGATGCCGTGGATTGTCGCCGGAATGATTCATCGAATGAAAGCGGGCCCAGGTTTGGCCGCTGCTTGCTGCTCGAGCACTTTGTATGTCATGAATCGCCGATCCGTTGGCCACCGCCCCGATGGTTTCTACTGCGGTGATCACGGCGGAGACGTCAGGACCCCTGTGCTACAAGGTCTTTGGCGGATGCAACGGCCGGCAGCTGGTTGTCGTCGCCGACCACTCCGCTGACGTTCAGTTGAATGAGCGCTGGATGAGCGGGCCAGCAGACATCGAATGCTGAGAGCCCATTGCCCCAGCTTCTCGACCAGTGCCTGCCGGCGGTGCTGAGATCGGGAGCGGTGGAGATCATCTGCTCGCATGCCATGCGCAGCAGTCTTTGCGCCCGCTCACATGGTGATACAGCGCCGCCGCAGTGCTGAGACCGATGCGCTGAGCAACTGACTCCATCGTCACCGGGTCCAGCCCTATCTCGCTGACCGCGTCGGCGGTGAGGCGACGGTTGATCCCCAGGCCGACCTGCTGAGGATGTTGGCGCCACTGCACGAGGTCATCGAACAGATTTAGAATACTTCCAGGAGTGGATACTTGGGCTTGTGGAGGTAAGTTACCGTTAGGACGCGACCTCTACAGTCCGCTGTCGACGTGCTGTCCATGATGGGTGAAAGGGTGTTGCCTTGTCTCTGTTGCAGAAGGATGAAACGCTGTCTGCCTGGACCGATGTGCGCGCTCCGGCTCACGCCGTGTACGCCCTGGTCTCCGACATCACCCGTATACCGCAGTGGAGCCCGGAGACTGTCAGCGCCCGATGGCTCGACGCGAAGACTTTCGAGGCACGCAACCGGCGCCGTCTTGGCCGATGGACCACGACATCCAATGTCGAGACCGCCGAACCAGACCGCGAATTCTCGTTTATCGTCCAGGCTTTCGGCGGTGACTGGACTCAATGGACGTTTCGCCTCGACTCGGGCCCGTCAGAGAACACAACACGTTTGACCGAAAGCGTCCGCATGTGTGTGCCCATGCCGCTGACCGCCGTCGTCTTTGAGCTCCTTTTCCTCTGGGTCCGAGATCGCCGCGCCGACCTGCAGGCCAACCTGGAGAAGTCGGTTGAACGCATCCGAATGATCATTGAGGAGCAATAGGTGAGATACCTAGACAGGATCGCGGTGGTGACCGACGCCTAAGCCCAGATCACCCGCTTGCTCACCCAAGACCAGCGGGCTGGCATGGATCAAGGAATTACTCCACGGGACGCCGAATCACGCCTTACACCTTCTTGTCGCGCCGAATGTGTTGGTCCGTGGGAGCTTTGGCCCGAAGCAGAGGTTCGGCGTAGGTGGTGTAGGTGATGTATGTGGCGAATTGCTCGACGCGGGACTCGAACGACTGGCTCGCAGATCGCTTTGAGTTTTGAGGCCAGCCAGGCCTGGACATGGGCAAGGGGTCCTCGCGTGGCGGGAGCAGGCCGTGTGCTCGAGGAGGCTGCGCAGATGTGCGACCTGGCTGTTTTGTCCGGCGGCGTCGAAACCGTCGTGGCTGAGTGGGATGTCCTCACTGGCCAGGCCAGACAGTGCCGGATCCGAGGATGCTGTCATCCATGCAGCGCTGTCGGTGCGCCAGCCAATCGGCGATCACCGCCAGCGTCCAGTCAAAGACAGTCAGCACACTGCGTCGTTTGTCGGTGTCGGCGCGCTGTTTGATCCGACCGGGACGCCGGCAACAGCCGTCTGCTAGATTCACAGTCACAGTGAATGTAGCATTCACTGTGACTGTTGATTGGCAGAAGGGGTGAAGGGTGGCACCGATGACCCGCCCCGGCCGCGATGGCGAGGTCATCCGTAGCCGAATCCTCACATCCGGCCGCGAAATATTCTCTCAATTCCAGTATTCCGATGTTACCGGTCTGCAGATCTGTGAACATGCAGGCGTCACTCGTGGAGCTCTGCAGCATCACTTCGGAAGCAAGCTGGGATTGTTTATGGCCGTCTTCGAAGGCCTCCAACACGAGGTCTATCTGCTAACAGTAGATGCGATCAAACGAAAAGACGAGCCCTGGCAACGCATTCGAGCCGGCATCACAGCATTTCTAGACGCTTGCACCCAACCCGCGTACCAAATGGTAGTGCTCAAAGAAGGCCCCGCCGCGATCGGCTGGGAACGCTGGCGAGAGCTCGACGCGGACTACTACGGCAACTTGACTCGCGAATTCGCCGCTACGCTGGCTCCGGCCGGAGCTAGCAATTACACATCGACCATGGTGGTGGCCACCATGCGCGGCGCATTGGCTGAAATGTGTTTTACGATCGCAGAATCCGACGATCCCGTAACAGCTCGGCACGAAGCCCTGACTGTCATCGATAAGCTCTTATACAGTTTCCGCCCAACACCGCCCCCCACACCCGCTAATAAGCCGAAGCGCACACGGGCCGACAAAAGACGCGATGCAACCGACAATACCTCGAAGGGGCGGAAACCGGGCGAACGCGCGACGACGCCGCCCCGGCGCGTTAGCTTGAAACGCTTACGCGAGGCGACGAGCTAACCGGTCTGACCAAGCTGTCGATGCCCTAGTCGTGCTGGCTTTTCCGGCCTGTCGAGCGCAGGTCGTGGGGATCCGTTCCCTCACCGTTCACACGGGGTGTTTGCGGCGCGAAGTTTGGCTGGCTATTGCTGTGAAGAGCTGGCTCGGGTGGCCGCCGTCAGTTCGTGGGCTGCTGCAGGCGCGCCACGACCCGTCCGCGGCGGGTCACGTCGATGGTTTCGCCGGCCGCGACGCGGTCGATGTAGTTGCCGAGATCGATTCGCAATTGCCGGATGCCGATGCGATCGGGTATCGCGCCAGTGTGGGTCACCTGCGGCGACTCACAGGCCTTGCTCAGAAGGCAATCGATGATGGCTAGGGCATGGTG
>NZ_LZKY01000183.1:0-1121 GCF_001673055.1 Mycobacterium sp. 1245801.1 | reverse complement strand
AGGCAAGGTGAGATCGCCGTGCCTGTCATTGGTAGGCATTGTGTCCAACCCTTTTCTCTCGTGTCGGCGGACGCTTTGAATCTAAACGCCTACCGTTGGACGTGACTATACCTGCTGGTGTCGCATCCGCAATAGTGAGCGCCGTCACCATCTTCGCAGGTCATCATACTTACACGGCTGTAATTAGAACGTCAAGGTGTCGCATGAACGAAAAGTAGGTAGCGCGTGCTGCTTGACGGATTACCGTCGAGTAGGCGACACTTGTTGCACATTCAAAAGCGGCCGCCGTGACGGGCGGTAAACAGCCGAAAGCAAGTGATTACGTTGCCAGTGAAGCACGTCCAGCCCCGAAACCTGACCCTCCTACGTACACTAGTCGGCCCCCAACCAGGCGCCCTCATGTCGGCGCGAAAACTGGCCAGCCGCAGCACAATTCACCACTCTTTTGTGTCCCGGCTCCTCGCCGGTGAATGCACCACCCTGTCGGCGGACCGCGCCGCCCGCATGGCCGAAGTGCTCGGTGTCCGACCGGCCGTACTTTTCCGGCCCATCCCGACAAACAACAAGCGCACTCACATCAAACACGGAGACGCGAAATGAGCGGGACCGCCGCGCCGGCGCGTGTCGTGATGGAGCCCGAGCTGCTGAGCAAGAAGGACGCCGCGCAAGCCCTCGCGGGCATGTCGACGCGCGAACTCGACCGTTATGTCAGGCGCGGTGCTATCACACCACGTATGTTGGGCAGCCGCGTGGTGTTTACTCGAGATGAGGTCCGCCGGTTCGCCACCGAGCTACCCACCTGGGAGCCCAAGTGAACGCCCGGCACGTCGCCGACACCGAGGCCGCGCTCGCCGGCACGGTAGCCGCGCTCGACGACGGCAACGCCCAAATCGCTGCGCTCGAGGACGAACTCGTCGCCGCCAGGTCCACCGTCGACGGCTGGCAGAACATCGCGATCCAGCTCGCCGCGACGTGCGCCGACCTCCGCGAAGCACTCACCGCCGCCCGATGGGCCGGCCTCACGAAATGAGCATCCGCATGCCGAGCCGTCGACGGTGGACCTGGCGGCGACGAGTTCGTCCTCGAGCGCAGCGATTTGGGCGTTGCCGTCGTCGAGCGCG
>NZ_LZKY01000182.1:0-1203 GCF_001673055.1 Mycobacterium sp. 1245801.1 | reverse complement strand
TGTCCGGGACGCGCAGAGCGCATCCCACGCGTTCCTGGGTGTGTCGGGTGGTGACGTGTTCAACTTGTTCCACCTCGACTGGAAAGCCGCCCTCGGTGTTTCCGGCGGCGCCGCCTTAGTTGCGGTGCTGCACAAGGTTGTGGAGTACCGGATCCCGGTGTCTGTCAGCGACCCGGCGCCCGCAGTAGCCACCCCAGCGCCGCCGCCGCTGCCGGCTCCTGCCGCGGAACCCGTGCCAGCCGTCGCCCCGGTCCCGGCCGCGGCTGCTGTGCCGGCTGAACCGCCGGCCGCTGATGCCGCGCCGGCGACATGAGCACCGCTGAAGTGATCGCCCTCGTCAGCGCAATCGCCGCCCCACTGCTCACATTCCTGGGTGTCGTGATCGGCGCCTGGCGCGGCCGGGACCGGGGCGACGGCTGGCACGGGTTCCGCGGCAGGAGCCGGCAGCGGCGGCGGCGCTGGGGTGGCTACTGCGGGCGCCGGGTCGCTGACAGACACCGGGATCCGGTACTCCACAACCTTGTGCAGCACCGCAACTAAGGCGGCGCCGCCGGAAACACCGAGGGCGGCTTTCCAGTCGAGGTGGAACAAGTTGAACACGTCACCACCCGACACACCCAGGAACGCGTGGGATGCGCTCTGCGCGGCCAGCAGCCCGGTAGCTTTGAACCAATCGAGGTTGATCATGTTTGACCCCTTAACGCCTAGTAGTTGATATTGTGTCACGAAAGAAGGTTGCGCACCCAATCCAGTCCGCCCGAAATGTCATACGGGCTGTAATGCGGGTTCGGCTGATCAGCCAGGAACACGATGCCGCTGACGATCGCCTGAAACACGCTGATACCGAACGTGATCAACGCCGGGATGTTCGACGAGATGACGTTGGGTAGCTGGTGCACCAGCTCCGTGATCACCCCGTACGGGTTGGACAGGAAATCCCCTCGAGCTACCGCCTGGTAGATGGATGCCTTCAACTGGCTCGCTTGGTCGTCGCCGTTCTCAGCGAAGATGTCTCCCTCGCGGTAATCATCCATGAAGTTCGGCGGCAACGCCGGGCACCCGGGGGCGCCGTAACGCTTGTACGGGTCCAGTCCATGGGTGCCGGTCTTCTTGATCTGCCCGATGGCCCACGGCGCGATCGAATCCGTGCCGCGGCAAGGGTTGCCGTAAGCCAGGGTGCCGAGCCGGTCGGCCTCCCGCCAC
>NZ_LZKY01000181.1:0-7781 GCF_001673055.1 Mycobacterium sp. 1245801.1 | reverse complement strand
TGCCCGCGCTGCTGCGCAAGCCGCACGCCACCATCCTCAACGTCACGTCCGGTCTGGCCTTCATGCCCAGCGCGCTCACCCCGAGCTACTGTGCCTCCAAGGCGGCGCTGCACTCCTACACCGAATCGCTGCGCTTCCAACTGCGCGGCACTTCGGTGCAGGTGATCGAAATCATCCCGCCGCACGTGCAAACCGCGCTGCAGGGCGAGCGGGGATTCGATCCCCGGGCGATGCCGCTGGAGGACTACATCACCGAGACCGTCACCCTGTTGCAGACGCAGCCGCAGGCCAAGGAAATCGTGGTGGAGCGCGCCAAGATGTTCCGGTTCGCCGAGCGCGACGGCACCTACGACGACATCTACCCCCGCTTCAACGAGACGATCACCGCCATGTTCGGCGGCTAGGCCGGGCGGTTCCGCTGAACACCGCGTGCACACAGATGAAATTCCTTGTGAAATAAGCGGATAAGGGGATACGCCGCTGGCCGCGGGCGCCCGTCGTCCTTGGCGGCACCGTCCTGGATGCGAGAGTATCGAGGGCATGGCCGCAGTCGATTTCTCGTTGTTGGACGTCCCACGGGCGGCGCCCGTGGCGGACGCCGAGGCCTACCTGCGGGCGGCGATGGCCTGGCACTTCGGCGACGACACCGGTTCGCCGTTCTGGCTGCGGGCCGCCCGCACGTTGAACTTCAACCCGCTGACCGACGTCAACACCTTCGCCGACCTACAACTGTTCCCCAACCTGGTCAACGAATTACGCAGTGTCCCAGTGGAAGACCTCATTCCGCGCGGTTACGGGCCCCGGCCACCGGTGCCCCAGATCTTCGAATCCGGGGGTACCACCGGCGCCCCGAAACGCACTGTGCAGCTGCCGGATTGGGTCGCGCAGGTAGTCGAATGGCAAACCGAGGACTTCGCCGCGGGCGGTTTCCGGCGGGGCCAGGGCTTTCTGTGTCTGATGCCGAGCGGTCCGCACGGCGTCGGCTACTTCTCCCGGCTGGTGTCGCAGCGGCTCGGCTCCGTCTTCCACGCAATCGACATCGATCCCCGCTGGGTGAAACGGCTCGCCGCGCGCGGGGCGGCAACCGAGGTGGCGGCTTACGTCGACCACGTTGTCGAGCAGGCCGTCTTCGTGTTGCAGACGCAGTCCGTGGCCAACCTGCACACCACCCCGCCGCTGCTGGAGGCGATCGCCCGCAACGATCGGGTGGTCGACCTGGTCAACGACAAGATCCGCTACCTGCTGCTCAGCGGGGCGCACGTGGACGCCGACACCCTCGACCTGCTGCGCGACATCTTTCCCGCGACGACCATCGCCATGGCGTTCGGCAGCACCATGGTGCTGTCACAGGCGGTAACCCGGACCGGCGACGACGACTCCTTCGTCTTCGATCCGCGCACCCCGTATGTGGTGTTCTGGGTGGTCGATCCCGACACCGGGGAACGGGTGCCCTACGGGCGTCCGGGTCAGGTGGTGATGCACCACATCAGCAAGGGCATGTTCATACCGAACAACCTGGAGCGCGACCGGGCGATCAGGATGCCCGGACCGGCGGGCGATCTCAGCGATTCGGTCAGCGAGGTGCGGCCGGTGTCCACCTTCGAGGGCGAGGCCGTCATCGAGGGCGTGTACTGAGCGTGGACAGTGACAGTGGCTGTGCGGCAACCGGTTTGGTGGCACTCGACGCCCTCGGTGCGGACGGTGAGTACCGGACCCGCAAACGCGAATTGGTCACCACCACCGCCGGTGCCGCGGTCGCGGAGCTGAGCCTGGTTCCGCCGCTGTATGTGTCGCGGACGCTGGGCGCGCAGCGCAGGACCGCACCGCTGCCCGTTGCCCGGCGCGCGGCCGCGCTGTCCCGGGCCGCCGGCATCTTCGCCGACGGCGTCGTCGCGGGGCTGGATTTCGAGGCCTATGTGACGTTGGCCGCCCGGATTTCGGGCATGCCGATCGCGGTCACCCGGGCCGGGGCGCGCGGGGTGGCCGACGCGGTGGGCGACGCCGTCGACGCGGTGCGGCCGGCGCGGCCGGTGGGGGCGGCGCTGGACTGGCGCGAGGAGCGGACCCGCGCGGGCGGTGCGGTGTGGGTGCGGCGCGGGGAGGTGTTCGCGGTGCACGCGGCCGGAAACGGCCCGGGCGTCCATGGGCTTTGGCCGCAGGCCCTCGCGCTGGGCTACCGGGTCGCGGTGCGCCCCTCACGCCGCGAGCCGCTGACGGCTCACCGGCTGGTGTGCGCGCTGCGGCGGGCCGGGTTCCGCGCCGAGGACGCCGTCTACCTGCCCACCGACCATGCCGGCGCCGACGAGATCATCCGGACGGCCGACCTGGCGATGGTGTACGGGGGCCAGCAGGTGGTCGACAAGTACGCCGACGACCCGGCGGTGATCGTCAACGGGCCGGGGCGCAGCAAGATCGTGATCACCGCCGACCGCGACTGGCGCGACTACCTCGACGTCATCGTCGACTCGATCGCCAACCACGGCGGCATGGCATGCGTCAACACCACCGCGGTGCTCTACGAGGGCGATCCCGCCGCGCTGGCCCATGCCATCGCCGAACGGCTGGCGGCGATCGAACCGCTGCCCACCGATGACGAGCGGGCGGTCCTGCCCACCCTGCCCGTCCACCGGGCGCGCGCGGTCGCGAACATCTTGGCGGCCAAGGCCGTCGGGTCGACCCCGCTGCTCGGCGCCGACCGGGTGGTCGCCGAACTCGGCGACGGCTACGCCGCGCTGCGCCCGGCCCTGCATGTGATGGCACAACCCGATCCGGACCAGCTCAACCTGGAGCTGCCCTTCCCGTGTGCGTGGGTGTCGGCCTGGTCGCGCCACGACGGGGTCCAACCATTACGGCATTCGCTGGTGGTCACCGCGATCACCGGCGACGAGGCGCTGATCGACGATCTGATCGCCGAGCCGACCGTCGGCAACCTCTACTGCGGCCACCACCCCACGTGGTGGCACGCCCCGCACATTCCGCACGACGGATTCCTGGCCGATGCCCTGATGCGCAACAAGGGCTTCATCAGGGACTAGCCAGGAACCCCGGGCAGGCGGTTACTCTCCGAAGCTGCCACGCGGCGACGCGACCGCGGTTGCGGCCGGGCCGTCCAGGGCCAGGTGGCTGGAGGCGAACGAGACTCCCTTGTCGATCATCGCGCTGTCGTCGGCGTAGGTGTCGTGCGCGGCGAAATTCATCCCGTCGGAACAGACCGGGTCCTCGGTGGCGCACACCTTGATGGTCTTGTCCTGATACGCCGGGCCGATCACCACGGGCGGTTCGTTGAGGAAGTTCATCGCCCGCACGTTGGGCATGCCGAACAGCACCACCGAGGAGACGTGGTTGGCCACGTCGGGGGCCAGCGGCTTGGGCACGGTGTTGGGGTCGATGCCGTCGGGCACGGCGGCCGAGGTGACAAAGCCCATCACGGCCGCGCCCTGCGAGTAGCCACCGAGCACCATCTTGGTGTTGGGGCAGTCATGGGCCATCGAATTCACGTGCGCGCCCGCGTCTCTGACGCCGTCGATGCCGGTCGCCCACTGATCGCTGGCGGGGTAGTTGACGGGGTAGACGTCGAAGGACCGTCCGCCCACGCGCTGGTGCAGGGCGTCGACGAAGGCCTGGCCGGTGGGGCCCACGCCCGGTGCTTCACCGGTGCCGCGGGCGAACACCACTTGCACGTCCGGACACTGGGCCGACGCGGAGGGGATAACGGAGGCGGACACGGCCGAAACGGCCACGCCCGACGCTGCGAGAACTACTGCGGAACCAAGGGTACGAATGACGTGACGTGCGATCATGCCGCCATTGTGCCCAGCCAACACGCCGCTTAAACACCAGAAACACCGAAATTACCGTGTTCTCATAAAATAACCGCCGCGATTGCGGACGGGCTGAGATTGGTTGTGCGCGACGCCATCCGGCGCGGGCGCCCGGGCCCGGCGCGCCCACCGCTCGCTCGGGTCGCCCGCTGGGCGGCGGCGCCGGGCCGGAGCGCGGGCCCGCACCCCAGTGTGGTCTGCTACTCGTAGTTACGAGCCGGGGTTACGGTGAAGCAACAGCCGACCTCGGCGAGCGGCTCGAGTGAATGCGGCAGCGAAGTTGAACGCACTAACGCAGGCCCTGAACACGGTCACGGACCACGTGGCCAACCCGGCGCGGGTGTCGGATCCCGACAAGTTGCGCGGCGCCGTCTCCGGCAAAACCGTCTTGGTGACCGGCGCCTCCTACGGCATCGGCGAGGCGACCGCGCGCAGCCTGGCCGCCGCGGGAGCCACCGTCCTGGTCGTCGCCCGATCCGAGGAACGGCTCTGCGACCTGACGGCGTCGATCAATGCCGGTGGGGGCCACGCGGTTGCCTATCCCACCGACCTCACCGACGAATCCGCGGTGAGCACCCTGACCAAGGGCATTACCGAGGAGCACGGCCCGCCCGACATCGTGGTGAGCAACGCCGGCAAATCGTTGCGCCGCTCGCTACATGACCAGTACGACCGGCCGCACGACTTCCAGCGCACGATCGAGATCAACTACCTGGGACCGGTGCGGCTGCTCCTGGGGCTGCTGCCGGCCATGCGCGACAACGGCAGCGGGCACATCGTGAACGTCTCGAGCGTCGGGGTGCGGGTGGCGCCGGGTCCGCAATGGGGTGCCTATCAGGCATCGAAGGGCGCCTTCGACCGCTGGTTGCGCAGCGTCGCTCCGGAACTGCACACCGACGGCGTCGATGTGACCACTGTCTACTTCGCTCTAGTCCGAACCAGGATGATCGCGCCCACCCCGCTGCTGGGCCGCCTACCCGGCCTGTCGGCGGACGAGGCCGCCGACGCGATCGCCAAGGCGGTCATCGAGCGGCCCCGCACCATCGAACCGCCCTGGGTGCTGCCGGCCGAGCTGGCCTCGGTGCTGCTGGCGGGGCCGGCCGATTACGCCGCCCGGCTGTGGCATCGCCGGTTCTTCAGCGAGTCCGACACCGACGAGGCCGACAATGACGAATGACCGGGTGATTCCCACCGCTGCCCGGGCCCTGCTGCGCTCGGGCCTGCTGAGTCCGCCGGCGCCACTGGCGGGTTTCCGGCTGCTTCGCGAGGCACGCCGGGGCGGCACCAATCCGTACACGCTGCTGGCGGTCACGACGGCCCGGTGGCCCGACCGGACGGCGATCGTCGACGACGACGGCGCGCTCAGCTATCGCCGGCTGCAACTGGTGACCGAGTCGCTGGCGCGGCGGTTGGCCGACGACGGCGTTGCACCCGGGCAGGCGGTCGGGGTGATGTGCCGCAACGGACGCGGTTTTGTGGCCGGCGTGTTCGCCGCCGCCCTGCTGGGCGCCGATGTCGTCCCGATGAGCACGGAGTTTCGCAGCGACGCGCTGGCCGCCGCGGTGCAAGCGCACCGCATTTCGACCGTGGTCGCCGACGCCGAATTCGTCGAGCGGTTGCGGGCCGCTGACGAATCGGTCGGAACCGTCGATCCGGCGACGCTCGGCGCCGACGAAGGCGCCGGCAGACCGGCCGTGGCCGCCCCCGGCCGCATCGTCCTGCTGACATCGGGCACCACCGGCACCCCCAAGGGGGTGCCCCGCTCACCGCAGCTGCGCTCCGCGGTGGGCGTGTGGGTGACGATCCTGGACCGCACCCGGCTGCACACCGGGTCGCGAATCTCGGTGGCAATGCCCATGTTTCACGGGCTGGGGTTGGGCATGCTGATGCTGACCCTCGCGCTCGGGGGAACCGTGCTCACCCGCCGCGAGTTCGACGCCGAAGCCGCGCTGGCCCAGGCGTCGCTGCATCGTGCCGACGCCTTCACCGCGGTGCCGGTGGTGCTCGCGCGCATCCTGGAGCTGCCCGAGCAGGTGCGGGCGCGAAACCCGCTGCCCTATCTGCGGACGGTGATCTCCAGCGGCGACCGCCTCGATCCCACGCTGGGCCAGCGGTTCATGGACGCCTACGGCGACGTCCTCTACAACGGCTACGGCTCCACCGAGGTCGGCATCGGTGCGCTGGCCACGCCGGCGGATCTGCGCGAAGCGCCCGAAACCGTCGGAAGGCCGGTCGTGGGCTGTCCGGTACGGATCTTCGACAAGAACGACCGGGCGGTCGGGCCGCGGGTCACCGGGCGGATCTTCGTGGGCGGCGAACTGACCAGCGACGGCTACACCGACGGCGCCGCGAAGGCCGTCGTCGACGGCATGACCAGCACGGGCGACATGGGCTATCTGGACAACGCGGGCCGGCTCTTCATCGTCGGCCGCGAAGACGACATGATCATCTCCGGCGGCGAGAACGTCTATCCGCGCGCGGTCGAAAACGCGCTCGCCCAGCACCCCGCCGTCGCCGAGAACGTCGTCATCGGAGTCCCCGACGAGCGGTTCGGTCAGCGCCTGGCCGCATACGTGGTCGCCCAGCCCGGCAGCGAGATCGACGCCGCGCAGCTGCGCGAATATTTGAAGGACCGGGTCTCCCGCTTCGAACAGCCCCGCGACATCAACGTCGTGGACAGCATTCCGCGCAACCCGACCGGCAAGGTGCTGCGCCGGGAGTTGTCCGGCTGAACACGATCATTCCTCGCCGGGCTCCAGGGCGGCGACCTGCTTGGCCAGCCAATTGGGGGCCAGCGCCGAGATCGCGGTGGCTCCCGCCGTCGAGCCCAGCACCCCGGACCAGGCGACCGGCCCCAGCGGCGTGCAGCCGAAGAACTGGCTGATCACCGGGGTTTGCACGATGCCGACCAGGACGCCGGCGCTGCCCAGGGCCGTCGCCACGACGAGCGGGCTGTGCCGGCGGGTCAGCAGCGTCTGCGCCAGCTGCGTCGTCACCAGCGCGGTCAAACCCATTGTGGCCGTGCGCCTTTCGGTACCCGGCGTCCAGCGCCCGATCGCCCAGGCGGCCGTCGCCCCGGCGGCAGTGACGGCGCCACGGGTGACGATCTGGCGCATCAGCGGGGCGTCGAGTGAGGGCGTGGCCCCGGTGAGCACGGCGCGCCGGTGCAGGCGGCGCGCCTCCTCGGCGGCCTCGGCCGATTCGTATTCGGCTTCGTCGGGTTCGACGTATTGCGAGGTGACGGCTACCGCGAGCGCGGGGAACATGTCGGTGAGCAGGTTGACCAGCAGCAGCTGACGGGTCCCCACCGGGGCGCGGCCGGCGCCGAACGCGGTGCCGATGATGGTGAACAGCACCTCACCGACGTTGCCGCCGACCAGGATCGTGACGGCGTCGCGCACGCCCGCCCACATGCTGCGGCCCTCGACCAGGGCGTCCATCAATACGCCCAGATCCTCGTCGGTCAACACGATGTCGGCGGCGCCGCGGGCGGCCGACGAACCGCGACCGCTCACCCCGATACCGACGTCGGCCATCCGGATGGCGGCGGCGTCGTTGGCGCCGTCGCCGACCATCGCCGTCACCCGGCCGCAGCGCTGCAGGGCGGCCACGATCTGCACCTTCTGCTCGGGGCTGACACGGGCGAACACCTGCACGTCGGCGACCAGCTTGGCGCACGCGTCCTCGTCGAGGCCGGCGAGTTCGGCTCCGGTGACCACTCTGGCGCCCTCGGGCAGGCCCAACTGCCGGGCGATCGCGCGCGCCGTCACGGGGTGGTCGCCGGTGATCAGCACCACGTCGCGGTCGGCGTCCACCAGCGCCTCGATCAGCGGGCGTGCCGACGCCCGGGCGGTGTCGGCCAGCCCGACGTAGCCGAGCAGCTCGAGGTTCTTCGCCGCGGCGTCCACGGCGTCGGCGTCGGTGTCGTCGTCGTCGGTCTCGTGCTTCCAGCCGCGCTGC
>NZ_LZKY01000180.1:0-21255 GCF_001673055.1 Mycobacterium sp. 1245801.1 | reverse complement strand
CAGGGCGGCCACCGCCTGCGACTCCGAGAGCACCGCCACGTTGTGGACGCCGGAATCCTCCAGCGCCCGCCGCAGCCGGTCGGCGGCCGGGTTGTCCGGCCAGCACACCCGGGTGCCGATCAGCCGGTGGTTCTCGTCGGCCAGCAGCCGGTTCGTGCCGACCACGGTCTCAGTCAGCGTCCCGATCGGGTTGTCAGCGAGGTCGACGACGGATTGATCGATCACCTCCCCCTGCGCGCCCGGCCCGACGAGCGCCAAGCGGGCGACGGGGCCGGTGACCGCGACCCCCAGAACGACGTCCATCCCGCTTCTCCTTCACCCCGGCTACCCCGCAACCAGCATGTCCCGGCATCACTACACTTGCGATACCGTTGATAATTCAGGCGACAAGCTTCGTCTACTAGCGCAGCGTAACCAGCTTTTCGAACGACAGGACGCCTCGCCGCGGAATCGTCTCCGCCCCGGCAGCCGGTCTGAGCCACTGCCACGGCATCCGAACGGAGAATATGTTCGCAAGCGAGCAGTGCACTCGGCTCGGCGGGGTGAGCCCCGGCCGAACACCCGAAACCGCGCCACGAATATCGGTCCTTGAATCCCTGGGGGCATGGTGAGCCAGAGCAGCGACGACACCCCTACCGGCCCGATCCGCGGTCAGGCCCAGCAAGCGCCGGCCACCCGGATCATCCGCCCACACGCCACGGGCGGCAGCGGGCCGGTGACCGCGGACCCGAAGCGCTACCGGCACGTCGCCGGCGACCTGGCCGCGGTGGCTTTGCTGGTCCTCGCGCTGTTCCTGCCGTGGAACCTTTACTTCGGCCTGGGCATCCCGGACAGCAGCGCGACGTGGGCGGCGGTGTTGATCGTGGTGACGGTGCTGGCCGTCGCCGCCGTCGCCCTGGCCGGTTCCTGGCGCTCGGCCGGCGCGCGGTTCAACCCGGCGCGGGCCGCCCGGCTTCGCCTGGCGCTCAACGTCCCCTACCTGCTGCTGGTGCTCGGCTTCGTGGTGTTCGACGCCTACGAGACCGTCCGTTTCGGCGGCACGGTCAACGTGCCGGGCGGCGTCGGTCCGGGGGCGTGGGCCGGCGTGGCCGGCGCGCTGTTGAGCGCCCAGGCGGTGCCGGCGGGCGCGCTCGCCGGACCGGTTCCGGCGGGCGACGAGTCCACCGGCTGGCACAGATCGGCGCGGGTGATCGGCGCGCTGTCCATGCTCGCGGCGGTGCTCAGCTTTGGTTTCAACCTGTACTGGCGGGTGCGGTACGCGCTGCAAAGCACCGGCGGCGCGCAGGAATTCGGCAAGCAGAACATCGCCGTGATCGTGACCGCGGTGGTGTACGGCGTGGTGGCGCTGGTCGCCGTCCTGGTCGCCTCCAGGTGGCTGCTGCGCAGCACCCGGGCGAGCCGGCTGACCACCATCGCGCTCGGCGCCTCGACGCTGGCCGCCGGGATCCTGGTGTGGTTCCTGCCCGCCGGTCGTGACCTCGACGCGTTCCACGGCATCGCGCAGAACACGTCGACCGCCGGAGTCGGGTTCGAGGGCTACCTGGCGTGGACGGCCGGGGCGGCGCTGTTCGTGCCGCGGGCGCTGTTCGGGCACCGCAACGCCTCGCCGACGGAGGAATCCGCGTGGCGGGAAACGACCCGAAATGGCTTGCTGCTCATCGCCATCTGGTGTGTGGGGTCGATGGCGATGCGGATCACCGACCTGGTCGTCGGCGTGATCCTGAACTACCCGTTCTCGCGGTACGACAGCATCGTGCTGGCCGCGTTCGATCTGGTGACCGCGGTGCTGACGATCTGGCTGCGCCGCAGGCTGGCCACCCTGTCGGCGCGCATGGTCACCTCGCTGTGCGGACTGGTCGCCGCGCTCAGCGTCGCCCGTGTCATCGTGGGCGTCGAGCTGGCGCCGCGGTTCGCGGACTCACCGAATTCGCCTGCGCTGCATCCGGTCTACGGCAACAACCTGGCCCAGCAGATCACCAGCACCTTCGACGTGACGCTGTGCGGCCTGGCGCTGGGCATCCTGGCGGCGGCCATCGTCACCGGCCAGCTGAGCGGCCGGCGGCTGGCCCGCCGCGCCGCCCGCAGGCGCGCCGCCGCGGCGAACGCGGCGGCGCCGACCACCCGGGTCCCCGTCGCGCAGGGCGCCGGCCCGTCGGCCGCGGCGACCACCCGCATCCCCAGCGGCGGACCCGGCGCGGACCACGAACCGCCGACCACCGAGATACCCCCGCTGGCGGGCGGGCCCCGCATCTTCCGCGGCGACGACACCGGAACGCGGCAGATCGCCGCGCAGAAGCCGCAGATCTACCGCCCGCCGCAGGGTTAGCGCTCACCGAAGCGGGGCGAAGGCGAATTCGCGCAGCCCGTCCCCCGGCGCGACGGCCGCGCGGAAACCCAGCACCTCGGCGGCCCGGGACGGGTCGGCAACGATGTGGCGCACGTCGCCGCTGCGATACTGCCCGGTGATTACCGGGGACAGCGAGCCGCCGCGCGCGTCGCACAGCGCGCCGGCCACCTGAAGAATCGAAATGGGTTGTCCCGAGCACACATTGACCGCGGTGAAACCGTCGCGTGGCTGGGTGGCCGCCACGTTGGCGGCGGCCACGTCGTCGACGTGGACGAAGTCGCGCATCTGCCCGCCGTCCTCGAAAACCCTTGGCGGATCACCCTTTTCCAGCGCCGAGCGGAAGATCGCCGCCACCCCGGAGTAGGGGGTGTCGCGCGGCATGCCGGGGCCGTAGACGTTGTGGTAGCGCAGCGCCACCACCGAGCCGCCCGTGGCCTCGGCCCAGGCCAGGGCGTAATGCTCCTGGGCGGTCTTGCTGGCGGCGTACAGGCTGCGCGGCCGCAGGCAGGCATCCTCGTCGACCAGGCGCCAGCGCAGTTCCTCGCCGCCGAGCGGGCAGCGGTGCTCGAATGCCCCGGCGTCCAGGTCGGCCCGTCGCCGCGGCAGCGGATCCACGGGCCCGTGCCGCTCGCAGTCATAGCTGCCCTGCCCGTACACCACCATCGACGAGGCCAGCACCAGGCGGCGGACCCCGGCGGCGAACATCTGCGCCAACAGCACCGAGGTGGCCAGGTCGTTGTGCCCGCCGTAGGCGGGGGCGTCGGCGGCGTCCACGCCCGCGCCCACCATCGCCGCCTGGTGACACACCACGTCCACTCCCGCCAGCAGGGGGGCCAGCGCGTCGGCGTCGCGCACGTCGACGCGCTGACATCCGGGCGGCAGCACCGCATTCGGGCCGTGCGCGGCGGGCAGCAACGCGTCCAGGGCGACGACATCGTGTCCCGCCGCCCGCAGGGCGGCGTCGACCCGCGCACCGATGAAGCCGGCCGCCCCGGTCAGCAGCACCCTCACGGCAGCTCGATGGGCAGGGTGACGCCGGCGTGCGGCAGGCAGTGCGTGCAGCTGCGGTCGGCGGCGATGCGGGCGATGGCCCGGCGCACCAGCGTCTTGAACAGTTCGACGTTCTTCTCGAACTGGGCGAACACCTCGACGGCCTTCACGCCCTCGCCGGCGCTCACGCCGGCATCCAGGTCGGTCACCAAAGCGATTGCCGCATAGCACATTTCGAGCTCACGGGCGAGCACCGCCTCCGGGTAGCCGGTCATGTTGACCAGCGAGAAACCGGCCGAGGCGAACCAGCGGCTTTCGGCGCGGGTGGAAAAGCGCGGACCCTGGATCACCACCATGGTGCCGCCATCAACGACGCGCGGCACGTCGGGCAGGCCGGTCACCGCGTCGCGCAGCGCCGGGCAGTACGGGTCGGCGAAGTCGACGTGGATGCCGCCGGAGTCGAAATAGGTGTCGGCGCGGCCCCGGGTGCGGTCGACGAGTTGGTCGGGCACCACGACGGCGCCGGGGCCGAGTTCGGGTTGGAGGCTGCCGACCGCGCACGGCGCGAGCACCCGCCGCACGCCGAGCTTGCGCAGCGCCCACATGTTGGCGCGATACGGCACGGTGTGCGCGGAGAACTCGTGCTTGGCGCCGTGGCGGGGCAGGAAGGCCACCTCGTGGTCACCCACGGCGCCGACGGTGACCGACGCGCTCGGCGAACCGTACGGAGTGTCGACGGTGACGTCGCGGGCGTCGGATCCGAAGAAGGTGTAGAAGCCGCTGCCACCGATGACTCCGAGCATCCGACCATTGTGGTGCATGACGCCTCGGGCGATCGCCGGTGCGGCCCGCCGACCGCGGGCCCGCGTCCTGGCAGGATGTTCGTGTGGCCAATTTCGGGCAGTGGATTTCGGGCGCGCGGCCGCGGACGCTGCCCAACGCGGTGGCACCGGTGGTCGCGGGCACCGGGGCGGCGGGATGGCTGGGATCGGCGGTGTGGTGGAAGGCGCTGCTGGCGCTGGCCGTCGCGCTCGCGCTGACCATCGGCGTCAACTACGCCAACGACTACTCGGACGGCATCCGCGGCACCGACGACGACCGGGCCGGCCCGGTGCGCCTGGTCGGCTCGCGGCTGGCGGCGCCGCGCGCGGTGCTGTCCGCCGCGGTCGCCAGCCTGACCGTCGGCGCGCTGGCCGGGCTCGCGCTCGCGCTGTACAGCGCGCCGTGGCTGGTCGCGGTCGGCGCGGCCTGCATCGCCGGGGCGTGGTTGTACACCGGCGGGTCGAAACCCTACGGCTACGCCGGTCTCGGCGAGGTCGCCGTGTTCCTATTCTTCGGGCTCGTCGCCGTGCTGGGCACCCAGTTCACCCAGGCGCTGCGGGTGGACTGGGTGGGCCTGGTGCTGGCGGTGTCGGTCGGGGCGTTGTCCTCGTCGGTGCTGGTGGCCAACAACCTGCGGGACATCCCGACCGATGCCCGCTCGGGCAAGGTCACCTTGGCGGTGCGGCTGGGCGATGCGCGCACCCGGATCCTGTACCAGGCGCTGCTGGGGACCGCGGGGGTGCTGACCCTGGTGCTCATGCTGGCGACACCGTGGTGCGCCGTCGGATTGGTGGCCACCCCGCTGGCGCTGCGCGCGGCGGCCCCGGTGCGCTCGGGCCGCGGCGGCCCCGAGCTGATCCCGGTGCTGCGCGACACCGGGCTGGCGATGGTGGTGTGGGCGGTCGCGGTGGCGACGGCGTTGACGGTGACTACCTAACGACTACGTAAGGGCGACCCACAGTGCACGCAAAGACCTCCGAGCGCGGCGCTTCTGGGGTACCTTTGCGTCTGCTCGGCGACAGCGGAGGACCGCAATGAACAGGATTGCCGCGACCAGCGGGCCCACGAACATCGGCTTGCTCAGTGTGGGGTCATACCGCCCCGAGCGGGTGGTCACCAACGACGAGCTGTGCGAGAACATCGACTCCTCCGACGAGTGGATCTTCACCCGAACCGGAATCAAGACCCGCCGCTTCGCCCGGCGCGACGAGTCCGTCACGTCCATGGCGACCGCCGCCGGACAGGAAGCCATCGCCAAGGCGTCCCTCGAGCCGGCCGACATCGATTGCGTCATCGTCGCCACCAGCACCCATTTCACCCAGACCCCCGCGTGCGCGCCGGCGGTCGCGACCGCGCTGGGTGCGGGCGGCGTGCCCGCGTTCGACGTCTCGGCGGGGTGCGCGGGCTTCGGCTACGCGCTCGGGGTGGCCGCCGACATGGTGCGCGGCGGGACGGCCGCCAAGGTGCTGGTGCTCGGCTCGGAGAAGCTGTCCCCGACGGTGGACATGACGGACCGCAGCAACTGCTTCATCTTCGCCGACGGCGCGGCCGGAGTGGTGGTGGGCGAGACGCCCGACCAGGGCATCGGGCCCACCATCTGGGGCAGCGACGGTGCGCAGGCCACCGCCATCCGCCAGGACATCGAATGGATCGACTTCCTGGACAACCGCACCGGCGAGCGCCCATACCTGCGGCTGGAAGGCAGCGCGGTGTTCCGGTGGGCGGCGTTCGAGATGGGCAAGGTCGGTCGCCAGGCCATGGACGCGGCGGGGGTGCGGCCCGACGAGATCGACGTCTTCCTGCCGCATCAGGCCAACAGCCGGATCAACGAGGTGCTGGCCAAGAGCCTGGAGCTGCGCCCGGATGCGGTGGTGGCCAACGACATCGAGCACACCGGAAACACCTCGGCGGCGTCCATTCCGCTGGCGATGGCCGAACTGCTGAGCACCGGGGCGGCCAAGGCCGGCGATCTGGCCCTGCTGCTCGGCTACGGCGCCGGCCTGAGCTACGCCGCGCAGGTGGTGCGGCTGCCGAACGGCTAGCCGCGCCCTGATTCTTGGTCGCCGGCCCGGTCGCCGACGCCGCCGGGCGGGGCGTCCCCGTGCAGCCGGGCCTGCAGCAGGTCGCGCTCGCGGCGGCGTCGTTCCCCGGCGATCGCGAGCGCGGCGGTGGCGCGCCGGCGCAGCGGGGCGAACACCCAGATGCCCAACGGCATCGCGATGATCAGGGCGAACAGCACGGCCACCACGATCGGGAACTGGCTGATGCCCGCCGCGCGGGCCACCCCATAGATGACGCCGGTGAGCGCGGCCGCCAGCAGCACCCGCGCCGCCATGTACGCCAACACGGGTCCGGCGACGCGGTTTCCGGCGGGCGGCGCCGCGCCCTCGTTCGCGGCGGGGTCCGGCGCGGTCCCGGTGCTGTCGTCGCTAGCTTCTTGTGACACAAGCCGAGCCTACGGCGCGGGTATATTCGCCCGAAGGAGGTGTTGAGTGCTCTACCTGCTGCTCGTCGTGATTTTGGGGACGCTGATCTACGTCGGCTGGCGTGCGGCGCGATCGCAGGCCCACCGGCCGAAGACGCGCGTCATCGGGCCCGACGACGATCCGGATTTCCTGCGGCGGTTGGGTCACGGCGACAATCCGCGCTGAACCCGGTTAACCCAGCACTCCCGGGTTGTGCTGGTCGCCGGGGAACCCGTCGGCGACGATGGCCGCCAACTCGGTGAGCGCCTCGCGCGTCCCGCGCCGGAGCCGGTCCAGTTCGATCTCGGCCCCCTCTTCGAGGTGCGGGTCGAACGGCACCAGCTGAACCGCACGGCAGCGCCGGGAGAAGTGGTCGATCACCTTGTTCATGTCGACCTTGCCCGGGCGCGGCTTCACCCCGTTGATGACGGCGATGGAATTGCGGACCAGGTTCTCGTGGCCGTGGGCGTCCAGCCAGTCCAGCGTCGCCGAGGCGCTGCGGGCGCCGTCGATGGACGCCGAGCTGACCACGATGAGCGCGTCCGCCTTCTGCAGCACCGAGCTCATCACCGAGTGCAGCAGCCCGGGTCCGCAGTCGGTCAGCACCAGGCCGTAGAACCGTTCCAGGATGTCCAGGATCCGCTCGTAGTCCTGCGCGCTGAACGCCTCCGAGACGGCGGGGTCGGTCTCGGACGCCAGCACCTCCAGGCCGCTCGGCCCCTTGGAGGTGTAGCGGCGCACGTCGCTGTAGCGCTCGATGGTTCCGGCGTCGTGCAGCAGCTGGCGCACTGTCGCGGCCGTCTCCAGCGGGATCTTCTGGCTCAGCGTCCCGCGGTCGGGGTTGGCGTCCACCGCCACCACCCGGTCGCCCCGGATGGAGGCGAAGGTGGCGCCCAGCGTCGCGGCGATCGTGGTCTTGCCGACGCCGCCCTTCAGCGACAGGAACGCCACCCGGTAGGAGCCCCGCAGGGGCCGGTTCACCTGGGCGACCAGGTTGTTGTACCGGGTGGCCCGGGGGCTCTCACCCAGGTTGATCAGCCCGCCGGACAGCTTGAACAGCAGCAGCCGCCACCCGTCGGACGGCGGCGGGGCGACCGGGCGCAGCAGCATGCCGGTGGACAGTTCCGGGTACGGCGTGTGCGGCAGGTGCTCCGGGCGCTGCGGCGCCCCCTGAATCTGGGTGGGCGGCGCGTCCGGGCCGGTGTAGTAGGCGCCGTACGCCGTGGGGTCGACGCGCGGGATGCCGGTCACCGGCGTGGAGTCCCAGGGCGGCATCCCGCCCGGCCGGGGCGCCGTGGGCGGCGCGGCGGGCTGACGTTCGGGGCCGGGGACGCGGCGTTCGGTGCGGAATCCGGCGAAGGCGCGGGTGGGGGCGTCACCGCCGGACTCGGCCTGCGGTTGGGCGGTCTCCTGCTGGCCTGCCGTCGACGGTGCCTGTGGGGGTAGCTGCGTGGTCGGTTGTTCGGGCGACCCCACGCCCGTCGTTGGATGCTCGGTCACTGCACTCCCCCTTGTTGTGCGTTTTTCCCGTTTTTTCCTATTCGGGCCGGTTCTACACCGTCACCCGACACCCGCATAAGAATGCAGGCCGACAGTGACCAGGTTAACGAAGAACAGATTGAAGACCATGGCCACGAACCCCGCCACGTTGATCCAGGCGGCTTTCCTGTCCCGCCATCCCGCGGTCGACCTGGCGTGCAGGTAGGCGGCGTAAATGACCCAGGCGACGAAGGACACCGTCTCCTTGGGATCCCAGCCCCAATATCGGCCCCAGGCTTCTTCGGCCCAGATGGCCCCGAAGATGACGCCGAAGCCGAACACCGGAAAAGCGAAAATCGTCGTCCGATAGGCGATGCGGTCCAGCGTCTGGGCGTCCGGGAACCGCTGCACCAGCCGGCTCAGCGCGCTGTGCGTCCCGCGTTCAGGGTCCGCCACCGGCGACGTGCGCAGCAGGAACAGGATGCTGGCGATGCCGGCCACCAAAAACACCCCCGACCCCAGGCTGACCACCGACACGTGGATGGGCAGCCAGTAGGACTGCAGCGCGGGCATCACCGGCGCGGCGTTGGTGTAGAGCCAGCGACCCGACACCGTCAGCAGGATCAGCACCGGCAGCAGCAGGAAGACCCACAGCGGGCGGTATTGCGGGCGGCGCAGCACGACCGCCCCGGCGATCAACCCGCACAGGCAGGTCAGGTTGATGAACTCGTACATGTTGCCCCACGGCACCCGCAGCGTGGCCAGGCCACGCAGCACCAGGCAGGCCAGCAGCAGCCCGATGCCCAGGTACACCACGGCCAGCCCGGCCCGACCGACGCGCTCGTCGATCGGGCGCTGGATCGCCTCTTCGACCACCCCGGGGGCGGCGGAGTCGGCGCTGACGGCGCCGGCCAGCACCCGGGCGCGCTGATCGGCGCGGCGCCCGCCGGCTCGGGCCCCGACATAGGCCAGCTCGAAGGCCAGCAACAGCAGGGCGATCACCAAAGCCACCACCGCGGACGTGAACGCCCAGTCGGAGTAGCGCGCCAGCTCGATGTTGACGTGCACCGTATTCATTTGACGTCCACCTCAGAACTCCTTTTGGACGCTGCGGGTGTCGCGTCGCCGCCGGACGCGGTGGGCGTCGCGGCGCTTGCGGCGTCGGGGGCTTCCGGCCCGGTGCGGGGGTACCACCCGCTTGCGGGGAACAGCCGATCGGACAGTCGCTCGAACTCGTCGCCCCAACCGGAGTTGTCGGTGCGCGCCAGGCCACCCAGTTCGACGTTCACCGTACCGGGCGACCCGCCGGCGTCGGGCGTCAGACGGACCCACACCCGGCGGCGGCGCACCAGCAGCGACACCACCAGCCCGCCCATCATCGTGATGGCGAAGACGAGCACCCAGGTCTGGCCCGGGTCGTGCGAGACCTGCAGATTGACGAACGGCACGGCGCCGTCGAAGCGGATCACCGTGCCCGCCGCCGGCCCCTGATCGATCCGCACCGACTGTCCCGCACGCAGATTGACCCGCTTCTCCTTGGTCAACCGGTGCTGCTCGATCAGGCGGGGGTCCAGGGTGAACAGCGACTGGGGCCGCCCGGTGTCCAGCCCGGTATCGCCGCGGTAGATGTCGACGGCCACCGCCGGGGCGTCCAGGGCCGGGAAGCGCGACGACAGCAGCGAGCCGTCCAGCTGCTCGGTCGGCGCCAGCAGACCCTGGATGGCGATCTCGTGGTTGCGGCGTTCGGCGGCGTTGGGATAGCTGCCGGCGGGCGGGTCGATGCGCACCACGCCCGACGAGAGCAGGGTCTGCGGGTTGTCAGGCCGCCACTGCACGGTCGCCGAGCGGATCTGCCCATCCGGGAAGGTGACGCTGAAGGTGGGCGCGTAGCCGTGCCCCTGCAGGTACACCCGGTCTCCGCCGAGCCGCAGCGGGTGGTTGACCTCCAGCTGGTAAGGGCGCCAGCGGTTGGTGCTCAGGTCGTCGCCGGACTGGTAGTCGATGTGCGCGGCGAACGAGGTGGCCTGCCCCGAGGGCAGGTAGTGCGCCGTGAAGTCGTCGACCCGGATGCACAGCGGGTGCAGCGAGGTGCCATCGACGGTGTTGCCGGCCCGGAACGAGTCGAACGCGGCCGGCGAGGCCGAGCAGAAGCCGGGTCCGCCGTCGGCGATGACGATGACGTTGCCCTCGTAGCCGAACAGCTTGCCGACGGCCACCGCGACCAGCAGCCCCAGCAACGAGAAGTGGAAGACGATGTTGCCGAACTCGCGCAGGTAGCCCCTTTCGGCGGACACTTCCACTGTCTCTGAGACGGCGTCCGGGGCGGCCGCGTCGCCGGCCTCGCGGTGCCGGATGGCGGTGCGCCAGCCGCGCAGCCGCCCGGCCAGGGTGTTGGCCAGGGCGTTCAGCTCCTCGGCGCCGGCCTGGATCTGCCGGTGCGAGTACTTGGGCAGCCGGGACAGGTTGCGCGGGGCGGCCACCGGGGTGGACCGCAGGCTGCGGACGTGCTCGATCATCCGCGGGGTGAGGCAGCCGACCAAGGACACGAACAGCAGCACGTAGATGGCGGTGAACCAGAAGCTGGAGAAGACGTTGAAGGCCTGCAACCGATCCAGCCACGGGCCGATCACCGGGTGCGCCTTGAGGTAGTCGTCGACCTTGCCGGCGTTGAGGTTGCGCTGCGGCAGCAGTGCCCCCGGGATCGCGCCGAGGGCGAGCAGGAACAACAGCACCAGCGCGGTGCCCATCGAAGTCAGCGCGCGCCAGGTGTTGCGGCCCCAGGCCAGGAGGCGTCTCAAATCGGCAACCTGACGTCGGAGACCAACGCGTCGCGCAGCCAGGAGACGAAGTCGTTCCACACCCCGGTCACCAGCAGCGCGCCGACGGCGATCAGCAGGACACCGCCCAAGATCTGGATGGCCCGGGTGTGCCGGCGCAGCCAGCTCAGCCCGCCGACCGCGCCCGCCGAGCCGAATGCCAGCAGCACGAACGGGGTGCCCAGCCCCAGGCAGTAGGCGATCACCAACACGATTCCGCGCGCCACGCTGGCGCCGTCGGTGGCCGAGGCCACGGTGATCACGCCGGCCAGCGTCGGGCCGAGGCAGGGCGTCCAGCCCAACGCGAACACCGCGCCCAGCAGCGGCGCGCCGGCAACCGTCGTCAGCTGCCGCGGGCTGAACCGGGCCTGGCGTTGCAAGGCCGGGATGAGGCCCACGAACACCAGGCCCATGACGATGGTCAGCACTCCCCCGGCCCGCTGCAGCACCAGTTGGTTGGTGATCAGCGTGGTCGTCATGCCGAGGACGGCGACGGTGCCGAGCACGAACACCGTGGTGAACCCGGCGACGAACAACGCCGCCGACCCCGCGACCCGCCACCGGGCGCCCGGCGGCGCTTTGACGGCTCCTGCGGGCGGCTGTTCATCGACGCCGACGACCGCGGCCAGGTAGGACAGATAGCCCGGCACCAGCGGCACCACGCACGGCGAGGCGAAGGACACCAGCCCGGCCAGCAGGCACACACCGAGGGCCACCAGAAGCGGTCCGGCGGCGGCGATCTGGGTGAGTCCGGTCATCGCTGCGCCGGCCCCGCCTTGGCCGGGGTGGGCGCATCCTCGCCGGCCAGCCGCTGCACCACCGGCCGCAGGTCGGTCGCCAGCAGTTCGCGCAGGAAGACCGCCGCGACGCGGTGCTGGCGGTCCAGCACCAGCGTGGACGGGATCACGGTGGTGGGGTATCTGCCGCCGAACGCGATCAGGGTGCGCATCGCCGGGTCATAGATGGACGGGAACGTCACCTGCCGGTCGTTGACGAAGTCCAGCGCGGCCTGCCGGTTGTTGTCCCGGACGTCGATGCCGAGAAAAGACACCCCGGCGCCGCGGGTGGCGTCATACACCTGCTGCAGCTGGGTGACCTCGGCGCGGCACGGCCCGCACCACTGCCCCCAGATGTTGATCACCACGACCCGGCCCGCGAAGATCGGGTCGTCCAGCGACAGCGTGTGCGCGGGATCGGCCAGATCGGGCCCGGACAGCGGTCCGGGGCGCCCGCGGCGCGACGGCGGGTCGTAGTAGATGTCGGTCTTGCCGCCGGGCGAGACGAATTCGAAGGTGCCGCCCTGCGCGACGGCGTCGTGCCCCGAGGAGCAGCCGCCGAGCAGGCCGGGGACCAGCGCCACCAGCACGGCCCCGGCCATCGCCCGTCGTATCCAGCTGATCAAGACGCCGCCGGTTCGCTGTACTCGAGGTCGACCAGCCGGTCGCCGTCGTAGACCAGGGTGGTCACCGACGCGAGGCCGCACTGCCGCCGCCGCGGGTCGTGCCACAGCCGCTGGCCGGTCACGTGCAGCCGCAGCGTCCACACCGGGAGTTGGTGGCTGACGCACACCACCTCGTGGCCGGCCCCGCGGGCGCGGGCCTTGTCCACCGCCGTCTGCATCCGGGCCGCGATCTCGGCGTACGGCTCACCCCAGGACGGGCGGAACGGGTTGCGCAGCTGCCACCAGACGCGCGGGTCGCGCCAGGCGCCGTCGCCGGGGCTGACGCGGCGGCCTTCGAAGAAGTTCGCCGATTCGATCAAATCCGGGTCGGTGTCCACGGCCAGCCCGTGCTTGGCGGCGATGGGCGCGGCGGTCTCCTGGGCCCGTTGCAGCGGCGAGGCGATCACCGCGACGATGTCGCGGTGCGCCAGCGCATCGGCCACCGCGGCCGCCTGCGCGCGGCCGTTGTCGGAGAGGTGGAATCCGGGTAGGCGGCCATAGAGGATGCCGCTCGGGTTGTACACCTCACCGTGCCGCACGACGTGCACCCGGGTCTGCTCGGCCATCAGGACTTGCCCTCCTCGGCTTGCGCGGCGGCCCTGGCCGCGGCGGGCAGGGCGTGTGCGATGCGGTCGAACGCGGCGTCGTCCAGCGCGGTCGAGACGAACCAGGCCTCGAAGGCGCTGCACGGCGGGTATACGCCCGCGTCGAGCAGCGCGTGGAAGAACGGCGGATAGCGCCACGTCTGGGTGGCCCGTGCGGACGCGAAGTCCGTCACCGGCGTCTCGGAGAAGAACACGCTGAGCATGTTGCCGGCACGCGGAATCTGGTGTGCCACACCAGCATTCGTGAGCGCATCGGAGAACAGCCCGGCCAGGCGGTCGGCGTTGGCATCCAGCGTCGCGTAGGAGGCGGCGTCGGCGTTGCGCAGGGTGGCCAGCCCGGCGGCCATCGCCACCGGGTTACCCGAGAGCGTGCCGGCCTGATAGACCGGGCCCAGCGGGGCGAGGCGCTCCATCACCTCGGCGCGCCCGCCGAACGCGGCGGCCGGCAGCCCGCCGCTCATCACCTTGCCGAAGGTGAACAGGTCGGCGTCGACGGGATCGATTCCATACCAACCACTTCGGCTGACCCGGAAGCCGGTCATCACCTCGTCGACGATCAGCAGCGCGCCGTGCTCGGCGGTGATCGCGCGCAGCGCCGCGTTGTAGCCGGGCGCGGGCGGGACCACGCCCATGTTGCCGGGGCTGGCCTCGGTGATCACCGCCGCGATCTGGTCGCCGAAGCGGGCGAAGGTCTGCCGCACGGCGTCGATGTCGTTGTAGGGCAACACGATCGTGTCGGCCGCCGTCGCACCGGTGACTCCGGGCGAGGACGGCAGGCCCAGCGTCGCCACCCCGGAGCCCGCGTCGGCCAGCAACGCGTCGACGTGGCCGTGGTAGCAGCCGGAGAACTTGACCACCTTGGCCCGGCCGGTGAAGCCGCGGGCCAACCGCACCGCGCTCATGGTGGCCTCGGTGCCGGAGTTGACCAGCCGGATCCGTTCGACCGGTGCCACCCGCGCGATCATCTCGGCGGCCAGCTCACTCTCGGCCGGGGTGGGCGCCCCGAACGACAGGCCCGACGCGGCCGCCTTGGCGACGGCGTCGACGACGGCCGGGTGGGCGTGTCCCAGGATCATCGGCCCCCACGAGCAGACCAGGTCCACGTAACGGTTGCCGTCGGCGTCGGTCAGCAGGCAGCCGCGCGCCTCGGTGATGAACGGCGGCGTCCCGCCCACGGCGGTGAACGCGCGGACCGGCGAGTTCACCCCGCCGGGAATGACGGCGCAGGCATCCTCGAACAACCGTTCCGACGCCGCCGTAGCCCGGCGGGCCCCGGTGGCGTGCGCGGTCGCCTGGTCACTGCTTCCCATGACGACCAGTGTCCCAGCCCGCGCGCGACAATCCACTACAGGGTGTAGCAGAACGTGCTATGGGAGGACGGCGCGGTCCCCGGTGGCCGGGTTAATCGGCGTCCTGCTCGCCGGCTTCCTGCGCCGCGATGAAGTTGCGGCGCGCGGCCTCGTGTTCTTTTTCCGCCGCACGCCGGTGCGCCTCGACATCGCCGAGCCGCTCGGCGACCGCGCGCTCTTCGACTTCGGCGGCGCGCTCGTGCGCGACACCGGCCTGGTAGTGACGCTGCACACCGCGCCGGTGTGCCGTCTGGTCGCGCTCGTGGGAGCGCTGCGCGTGCTCGGCGGCTCGCCGCACGTCGTCCTCGGTGATGGCCTTGCCCGCGGACAACTCCTCCCCCCTGCGCAGCAGCTCCTCGGCGCGCCGGGCGGCCTCGTTACCCGCTGCCTCTCCCATCAGACGACAGTAGACCCACTCCGCGTCGACGGGTGGGTTGTCCTGGCCCGGCGCCCCGAGTTGGATAGCGGTATGCGACTGCCGCGGGCTGCTTGACCACCAGGTGATGCGGATCACGGCGATCGTCGAACGGTCCGTCGGCCTGGACGGCGGTCGGCGCGGCGGCCCCGCCAACGCGGTGGTCGACTTCTCCCGCCACACGGTCTCCCTGGTCGCGGTGATCACCAATGCGGTCCGGCGCGGGCGGCCGGTGGTGGGCGTGGCCTTCGACTCGATCGGGCGGTTCGCCCAGGGCGGGATCCTGCGCGACCGGATGATCCCGCGGGTGCTGGCGGCCTCCCCCGACGAGCTGCTGGACGGGTCCGGATGGCTGGATCCCGCCGCGGTCCTGGCGTGTGCGCTCGCCGACGAGAAGCCGGGCGGTCACGGGGACCGGGCCGCGGCCGCGGCCGCGCTGGAACTGGCCTGCTGGGACCTGAACGCCAAGCTGCGCGACGAGCCGGCCTGCGTGACCATCGCCCGCCGCGCCGGACGAACGCCCGCGCCGTCGGTGCCGGTGTACGCCGCCGGCGGCTACTACTACGCCCACGGCGGTGTCGAACAGCTGCGCCGCGAAATGCGCGGCTATCTCGACGCGGGCTATGAGGCGGTCAAGATGAAGATCGGCGGCGCCCCGCTGGCGGAGGACCTGGCGCGCATCGAGGCCGTCATCGGCATCGTCGGCGACGCCGGACGGGTCGCGGTGGACGCGAACGGCCGGTTCGACCGCGACGAGGCAACCCGGTGGGCGGCCGCGCTCGGCCCCTACGGCCTGCGCTGGTACGAAGAGCCGGGCGATCCCCTGGATTACGCGCTGAACCGGGCGGTGACCGAATGCTACGACGGCGCGGTGGCCACCGGCGAGAACCTCTTCTCGGTGCCGGACGTGACCAACCTGGTGCGCTACGGCGGGATGCGGCCCGATCACGATGTCTTCCAAATGGATCCGGGACTGAGCTACGGACTGACCGAATACCTCCGGATGCTCGACATCGCGGCGGCCCACGGCTTCGATCGCGCCTTCGCGTTCCCGCACGGCGGTCACCTGATCAACCTGCACATCGCCGCCGGGCTGGGCCTGGGCGGCTGCGAGGCCTACCCCGGCGTGTTCGCGCCGTTCGGCGGCTACCCCGATGCCTGCGCGCTGACGGCGGGCCGGATCTCGCCGAGCGACGCCGCGGGGTTCGGCCTCGAGCAGAAGACCGGCGTGGCCGAATTGATCGCCGAGCTGACCACCTGAGACGGAGAGTGCGGATGAAGATCGCGGTAATCGGCTGCGGCGCCATGGGTTCCATCTATGCGGCCAGACTGGCCGCGGCGGGCAACGACGTGTTGGCCATCGACCGCCACCAGCCCAGCGTCGATCGGATCGCCCGGCACGGCCTGCGGGTCACCGGCCCCGGCTACGACCGGGTGGTGCCGCTGCGGGCCAGCACCACCGCGCCGGACGAGGCGATGGATCTGATCGTGCTCGCCGTGAAGGCCGCCGACGTGAGAACCGGTGCGCAGCAAGCACTTCCGATGCTGCGTGCGGGCACACCGGTGCTGACCATCCAGAACGGGCTGGGCTCGGCGGAGATTGTGGCCGGCATCGTCGGCGACCAGCGGGTCGCCGTCGGCATCGCCAGCGGATTCGGCGCGGCGACCGTGGCCCCCGGCCACGTCCGCCACAACGCCATGAAGGCGATGCGGTTCGGGGCGTACTCGTCGCTGCCGCACGCGACCGTCGAAACTATCGCGCGGGCCTGGACCGAGGCCGGATTCGACGCGGCCGCGGTCACCGACATCGCCGCCATGCAGTGGGAGAAGCTGATCTGCAACGCCGCCTACAGCGCCCCGTGCGCGCTCACCGGCATGACCGTCGGGCAGGTGATGGACGACCCCGACATGGCGCCGGTCAGCCAGGCGGCCGCCACCGAGGCATGGACCGTCGCGCGGGCGTCGGGCATCGCCGTCGCCGTCACCGACGCGGTCGAACACGTTCGCGCCTTCGGCGCGCACATGCCCGACGCCAAACCGTCGGCGCTGCTGGACCACGAGGCGCGCCGGGTCAGCGAGATCGACGTCATCAACGGCGCGGTGCCACGCCAGGGCGCTCGGGTGGGCGTTGCCGCGCCGGTGAACGCGACGCTGACCGCGCTGATCAAGTCGATCGAACGGCAATGGCACTGACTGGGCACAGCCAGGACGGGTATACGGCTGCGGCAGACGCCGGGATGAGAGGAAGCCGCCGATGACCGAGACCGTCACCGACCCGGGCCGCGACCAGCGACTGACCGAGCGCGTCGAGCAGCTGTACGCCAACGACCCGCAGTTTCGGGCCGCCGCGTCATCACCGGAGGTGACCGACGCCGCGCATCACCCGGGATTGCGGCTGGCCGAGGTGGTCGAGACCTATCTGCGCGGCTATGCCGACCGGCCGGCGCTGGGGCAGCGCTGCTGCGAGGTGGTCCGCGATCCGGGGACCGGCCGCGCGGCGACCACCCTGCTGTCCGGATTCGACACCATCACCTACCGCGAGCTCGGGGAACGGGTCGCGGCGCTGGCCGCGGCGTGGCAGGCCGGCCTGGCCGGCGGTTTCGCGCCGGGCGATTTCGTCGCGGTCCTGGGTTTCACCAGCATCGACTACGTCGTGCATTACCTGGCGTGCATTCGGTTGGGCGCGGTGTTCGTGCCGCTGCAGACCAGTTCCACGGCGGCCCAGCTCGGCCCGATCGTCGCCGAGACGCAACCCCGCATCCTCGCGGTGAGCGTCGAATCCCTGGGCACCGCGGTCGACGTCGTCGTCGACGCGCCCTTCCTCGAGCGTCTGGTGGTGTTCGACTACACCAGCGAGGACGACGAACAGCGCGGCCACTACGACCACGCCCGCGCGCGGTTGCGCGACGCCGGGCACCGCGCCGAGGTGGTGTCGCTGTCCACTGAACTCGACGCGGGCCGCCGGCTCCCACCACCTCCGGCGTTCGTCCCCGCCGATGGCGAAAACCCTTTGGCCACACTCATTTACACCTCGGGGAGCACCGGCGCGCCGAAGGGCGCCATGTACACCGCCGACATGATGACCCGGACCTGGCAGCGACCGCACAGTCCATCGGTGGACATCGGCAGGCTGATCCCGGCGATCCACCTGCAGTACATGCCGCTGTCGCACGTGTACGGGTTGGAGTGGCTGATCGCCACGCTGTCCTCCGGGGGCATCGGCTACTTCGCCGCCAAGAGCGACATGTCCACCCTGTTCGACGACATCGGCCTGGTCCGGCCCACGGCGTTGAACCTGGTTCCGCGGGTGTGCGACATGTTCTTTCGGCGTTACCGCAAAGAGCTCGACCAGCGCGCCGGCGGTGAGCTTTCCGGCGAGCAGCTCGACGAGGCGGTGAAAGCCGAACTGCGCCAAGACTTCATCGGCGGGCGGGTCATTTCGGCGATGTGCGGCAGCGCCCCGCTGTCCAAGCAGATGCATGCGTTCATGGAATCGTTGCTCGACATCCCGGTGGCCGACGGCTACGGGGCCACCGAGACCGGCGGCGGCATCATGCGCAGCGGCCGGATCCGGCGCCCACCGGTGACCGACTACAAGCTGGTCGACGTCCCCGAGCTGGGCTACCTGACCACCGACAAGCCGTATCCGCGCGGCGAGCTACGCCTGAAGGCCGCCAACGTGATTCCCGGCTACTTCAAACACCCGGAGCTGTCGGCGAAGATCTTCGACGACGAGGGGTTCTACAAGACCGGCGACATCATGGCCGAGCTGGGGCCCGACCACCTGGTGTATCTGGATCGCAGCAACAACGTGATCAAGCTCTCGCAGGGCGAGTTCGTCGCAGTCTCCCAGCTGGAGGCCACCTTCTCGACGAGCCCGTACATCCGGCAGATTTTCCTCTACGGCAGCAGCGAGCAGCCGTTCCTGCTCGCGGTGATCGTGCCGAACACCGACGCGATCGGCGACGGGGACGCCCATGCCCTGATCGCCGACTCGCTGCAACGGATCGCCGCGGACGCCCACCTGCACCCGTATGAGATCCCGCGCGACTTTCTGTTGGAGCCACAACGTTTCACCCGGGACAACGGGCTGCTGTCCGGGGTGGGCAAGCTGCTGCGCCCGGCCCTCAAGGCGCGCTACGGCGAACGCCTCGACGCGATGTACGACGACATCGAGGCCAGCCACGGCAACCAACTCGGCGAACTGCGCGCCGCCAGCCGCGAGCTGCCCACCATCGATACGGTCCGGCGGGCGGCCGCGGCCACCCTGTGCCTGCCGGCCGACACCGCGCTACGCGCCGACGCGAAGTTCATTGAGCTCGGCGGTGATTCGCTGTCCGCCTTTTCCTTCGCCACGCTCTTGTCCGAGATCTTCAGCATCGATGTGCCGGTGCAGACCATCGTCAGCCCCACCGCGAACCTGACCACCGTCGCGAATTTCGTTGACGGCGAACGCACGTCGGCGTCGACGCGGCCGACGTTCGCGTCGGTGCACGGGCGCGGCGCCACCCAGGCGCGCGCCGAGGACCTGACGCTGGACGCTTTCATCGACGCCGACACGCTGGCCGCCGCTCCCGGGCTCCCGGCTGCGACGGGCGAGATCAACACCGTGCTTCTCACCGGAGCCAACGGCTACCTGGGGCGCTTTTTGTGCCTGGATTGGCTCGAGCGCCTGGCCCCGAGCGGCGGCACGGTGATCTGCCTGGCCCGCGGCGCCGACCCGACCGCCGGACGTCAGCGCATCGAGGCCGCGATCGACAGCGGTGACGCCGAATTGTCCGACCGCTTCCGGCAATTGGCCGACCGGCACCTGCGGGTGCTCGTCGGCGACGTGGGGGCGCCCAACCTCGGCCTGGACACACCCACCTACGAGCGACTGGCCGAGACGGTCGACCTCGTCGTGCATTCGGCCGCCCTGGTCAACCACGTGCTGCCCTACAGCCAGCTGTTCGGCCCCAACGTGGTGGGCACCGCCGAGATCATCAAGCTCGCGATCACCAAGCGGCTCAAGCCGATCAACTACATCTCCACAGTAGCGGTGACCACACTGCCCGACGGCAGCTTCATCGGGGAGGACGTCGACGTGCGCTCGGCGAGCCCCTCCCGGTCCCTCGACGAGTCGTATGCCAGCGGTTACGCCACCAGTAAATGGGCGGGCGAGGTGCTGCTGCGGGAGGCCCACGACCTATGCGGCGTTGCTGTGGCGGTGTTCCGGTCCGACATGATCCTGGCGCACAGCGACTTCGCGGGTCAGCTCAACGTGCCCGACATGTTCACCCGGCTGATCCTGAGCGTGGTGGCCACCGGGCTCGCGCCGCGTTCGTTCTATCCGCTCGACGCGGCCGGCAACCCGCAGCGCGCCCACTACGACGGGCTACCCGCCGATTTCACCGCGGCGGCCATCACCACCCTCGGCGCAAGCGCGCGGCAGGGCTACCACACCTACAACGTGCTCAACACCCACGACGACGGCATCTCCCTGGACACCTTCGTCGACTGGCTGATCGCCGACGGACACCAGATCGAGCGCATCGACGATTATCAGCAGTGGCTGGGCCGCTTCACCGAGGCGATGCAGGCGCTGCCCGACAACCAGCGCAAGAACTCGCTGCTGCCGCTGATGAGCGCCTACGCGAAGCCCGGTAAGCCGACGCAGGGCACCGGTATGCCGGCCGAAAAGTTCCGTGCGGCAGTGCAATCCGCGGGCATCGGCAACGACAACGACGTGCCGCACGTGACCGAGGCGTTGATCGACAAATACGTCACCGATCTGCAGCGGCTCGGTCTGCTGAGGAGCCACACCGGCGCGCACGCGGGGTGACCCGAGCTCAGCCGTTGTGTGACTCCGGAATTCGATAGCGCATGTGCTAGCGCTTTCGAGAAAGACCTACTCCCCCGAAGACACCCGGATGCGGCCGCGGGAGCGGGCGAGGAAATACAGCCCGATCACCACCGCCCAGGACAGCAGGCTCAGCCAGAGCTGGCTGCGCGCCGTGCGGTCGAACGCCATTTGCACCAGCACGACGGTGATTGCGGCCAGCGTGAGAATCGACAACACCGGGTAGCACCACATTTTCACCGTCAGCTTCTCGGCGGGTGTGCGGCGGCGCAGGATGATCTGCGAGCACGCGATCAGCCAGTAGACGAACAAGATGATGGCGCCCGACGAGTTGAGCAGGAACAAAAACACCGTGTTGGGCGCGACCCGCGCCATGATCACGCATCCGAATCCGACCGCCGACGAGCACAGGATCGCGATGTGGGGGACGCCGCGTCCGCTCAGCCTGACCAACCGCGTCGGCGCCTCGCCGTACGTGGCCGCGCTCAAACACATGGGGCTGGGCGGCGCCGATCAGGTGATGAACGCGGTGGTGCTGACCGCGGTGCTGTCCTGCCTGAACTCCGGTCTCTACACCGCGTCGCGCATGTTGTTCGTGCTCGCCGAGCGGGGCGAGGCGCCGACGCGGTTGGTCAGGCTGAGCGGACGCGGCGTCCCCCACATCGCGATCCTGTGCTCGTCGGCGGT
>NZ_LZKY01000179.1:0-5393 GCF_001673055.1 Mycobacterium sp. 1245801.1 | reverse complement strand
GGTGATCGCCGTCGTACTCTGCGGCCACCCTGTACTCTTCCCAGCCCATGTCGAGACACGCGATGAGTCGCCAGTTTTGGTGCACCGGTATCTGCGTGGTCGGGACGGGCAGGCCGGCATCGATCAAAAGCAGACGCAGCCAGGTTTCCTTGGGCGACGCGGCGCCGGGATCGATCAATGGGAGCGCTGACCGCAGCCGACGCAGGCCGCGCGCACCGCAGTATCGCTTGGCCAGCAACAGCACATCCTCGCGCGAGAACGGTGTCGCACGCATCAACGCATCGATCCGGGCCACCGCCTCACCGATGGGCGCGTGCCGGGCGAGGTCGAACGCGGTCCTGGCAAGAGTGGTCACCGGCAGACCGCTGACCCGGGTGACTTCGTCCGGCTGGATGCGCTCATTTCGGGTGATCACACCGCGCGGCGGATGCGGGTTGCGCCAGACCAACTCGATGGGCTCGTCGTCGTCGATCCACTGCGACCCGTGTAGCGCCGCCGCGGCGAGTCCGGCCAGCACGCCGCGCCGTCGCGACCACAGAAACGCCCCGGTCGACCGCGTTCTCAGCGACAGTGTCGCGGCATCCGACAGATAGATATCCGGATAAATCGCGCGGAAGCTCGTCCGCAGCTGATACGGGCTCACCAGCCCGAGTCGCACTGCCTCGCTGCCCACGAATACGTCGTCCACAACGTCAAAGACGTCACGACGTGTCGATGAGGTCCCGCGAAACTTAAATGGTTGCGATCCGCCGCGGCGCGTCGTCGCAACCGTTTAAGTGTCGCGGCACCTACGCAGCGAACCCGCGGGAAGCTAGCCCGCCGGCACCAGCCGCAGGCACACCGAGTTGATGCAGTAGCGCTGATCCGTCGGCGTCGGGTAGCCCTCGCCGGCGAACACGTGACCCAGGTGGCTGTGGCAGTTGGCGCACAGCACCTCGGTGCGCGTGGTGCCCATCGAATGGTCGGGCCGCAAAATCACCGCGTCGGACTTCGCCGGGTCGAAAAACGACGGCCAGCCGCAGTGCGACTCGAATTTCTCTGTGCTGCGGAACAATTCGGCACCGCAGGCCCGGCACTGGTATACGCCTTCGGTTTTGGTGTCGGTGTATTCACCGGTGAAGGGCCGCTCGGTGCCGGCCTGGCGCAGCACATAGAACTCTTCCGGGGAAAGTTTCTTGCGCCATTCGTCATCGGTCAGCTGCACCTTGGGCGGCGACACGTCGGGAGAGGTCATGCCTCCACGCTAGCGCGCAAGGCGCTGACCCGCTGTGCCCGGCGCCGCCGCGCTTGCGGTCCCCGCGTCTCGCTCGCGCTCGTCTGTCAGCCACGCCGGATCGATGCCCTCGTCCAGCCGGTTTTCGGCCTTGGCGTCCAGGTACCGGTAGAGCAGCACGGTGAAGGCGACGATCAGCAGCAGCGACCAACCGTAGGTGATCTTGAGGTAATGCAGTGCGCGGCCGTACCTCATCGCCCGGTAGATCAGCCAGTCGTCCAGCGTCATGAACCCGTAGATCCCCAGCCAGGCCGGCCAATTGCGGATCAGCGAGTTGCGCAGCACCACCGTCATCAAGAACGGGAACAGCATCATCGAGTAGTAGCCCTGGGCCAACGGGAGCACCAGCCAGGAACAGAGCAGCAGCACGCCCGAGGAGCTGGTGAACCAGAACAGCGGGTCGCGGGTGCGGTAGTAGCGGTACAGCAGCCACAGCGCGCCGATCGTGATCAGCACGAACAGGATTCGCAGGAACACGATCAGCCAGGTGGGCAGGCCGAAGTAGACGCCGTTGCCCTCGATGGAGCTGTTGAAGTAGTCCCGGGTGCCCCCAATGTAGGGCAGCGTCTTGGTGACGAAGTCCATCGGATCGCTGACCAGCGGCCAGGCGACGATGTTGATCACCACGGGCACGACGATCGCGGGGATCAGCGTTCGCCACTGGCGGTTCAGCAGCGGCAGCAACAGCAGCGGTCCCAGCACGGGTTTGAGCGTGAGCGTCAGCCCGATCGCGATGCCGGCCCACCACTGCCGGCTGATCCGCCCATCCAACAGCCAGCGCAGGAACAGCAGCTCGGCCAGCAGCACGCAGCCGTTGATGTTGGTGAACACCAGCGTGCTGGTCACGCTTTCGGTGCAGAACATCGCCAGCAGCAGGGCGGGCGCGGCCACCGAGGCCAGCGTGAACTTGAACATCCGCAGCAGTAGGTACCAGGCGATCAGAATCGCGACGGTGTTGATTCCGATGAACAGGAACCGCGACGGCGTGAACGGCAGGTACCCGAACGGGGCCATCAGCAGCGTGCCGCCCGGCGGGTACAGGTAGTGCGGGTCGACGTAGTCGAAGTGCTCGTTGTAGATGTCCCAGCCGTGCCGGAAGTTCAGGACCGCGCGGTAGACGGGTTTGAAGTCGTCGGTGATGTTCCCGTTGAGGGTGAGCACGATGCTGCGGTGCAGGACCGAGAGGATGGCCAGCGGCCACAACGCCATCCGCAGCACGGCCGCGACGCTCGGTGCGCCGGTGCGGGGACCAAAGGCGGCCAGGGTCCGGTCACGCAGGCCGGTTCGGGTCGATTCAGCTGCCGTCACCAGCGCACCGTACACCGGCGCCCGCGGGCGCCGGAAAGCAGCGTCAGGCCGGGCAGTAGGTGTCGGTGTTGGGCAATTTGCCGCTGTTGAGGTAGCCGATCAGCGGCGGCACCGCGCAGCCGGAGAAGATGCTGGCGCCGTGCCCGATGCCCTGCCACATCACCCGCTTGCTGGCGGCGTTGGCGTTGATGATGCTGGCTGCGGTGGCCGCGACGCCGTCGGTGCCGACGATCGGGTCGTTCTGCACGCCGAGCAGCAGCACGTCGACCTTGAGGGTCTTCGGCGTGGGCGGTGGGGAGCCGGTGGGCCAGTGCACGCACTTGACCATGTTGAGCGCGGCGACGGTGCCGAATTCGGGGTAGAGCTTGGCCCAGGCGACGACGAGTTCGCGCACCCGGTCCGGGGTGGGGCGGTTGACCGCGTCGCTGCACACGTTGACGAACTGGCCGTCGGAGTCCTGGACGGCGTTGGCGTGGTTGATCAGATTGTTCAGCGCGTTGGTGTCGCCGGAGCGCGCGCCGGCCAGCGCGTTGGCCAGGTTGGTGGTGGCGTTGACGCGGCCGTCGGAGGGATAACCGAGCGCGACGGTGATGGCGTTGGCCACCTGTGCCACCGACGCGCCGCCGGGGCCATGACCGGCGCGGGCGTCGGCCAGCAGGGCGCTGACGGCGCCCTTGGGGTCCGCGCCCAGCGCGCAGCTCACCGCGATGCACTGGGCGGCGAACGCGTCGAGCGCGGCCTGCTGTCCCTTGACCTGTTGCTCGGCGGCGGCTTCGGCGTTGGTGCCCAACGCAACCGGTGAGTCGAGGATCAGCCGGGCCACCTTGTCCGGCCGCGATCCGGCGTAGGCCAGCGCCACCTGCGCGCCGTTGCCGATGCCGACCAGCGCCAGGGCGGGCACGTCCCACAGGGTGCGCAGCCGCTCGATGTCCGAGGCGGCGTGCGCGTTGTCGTAGGAGGAGGCGTTCGGCCCGATGCCGACGGCGTCGCCGCAGTTGGTGGTGGCGGTGTTGGACACCTCGGACAGGTTGGCCACCGGGTCGTCGCCGGTCTGGAACTGCGACTGGTCGCGCATCTGTTGGCGGTCGAACTTGTCCCGGCAGTCGATGGGACTCGACATGCCGATACCGCGGCGGTCGACGGAGACGATGGGGTGGCTGGCCAGCACGTCGGCGCCCGACCGGGACAACCAGACCGGCAACTGCGCCGAGGACGGCAGATCGGAGCCGGTGGTGAAGACCAGCGGGCCGGCGTCCTGGGGTGTCTGGCTGGAGCGGGCGCGCACCACACCGATGCTCAGGGTGCCGCCCCCGCCGTTGACCGGGTCCAGGTCGGCGTCGTAGGTCGCGCAGTCCAACTGGACACCGGCGGCGGCGGGAACGGCCGCGTCGGCGAACACCCGCGAGGTGCAGTCGTGCCACGCCAGGTCGTTCTTGGGTGCCGCGATCGGCGGCGGCCCGCTGGGCGGCGGCTTGGAGGTCGCCGCTCCCTGGGGTCGCGCACCGGAATTGGTGGCGAACCGCGGGTCGGCGGCCAGCCCCGGGACGCAGCCGGCCAGCAACGCGGTCACCGCAACCAGGATCGTGGCGCACGTGTACGGCCGACTCATGCCGACCACAGTAGCTAGGCCTTGACGTAGCGGGTGTAAAGGTAGCCGGCGTCGTCGGTCAGGACGTGGGCACATCGCATCCGGGTGAGCAGCTGCCCCGAGCCGGTGGCGATGCGTCGTGCCTGGCCGCCGACGAGGCAGGGCGCGATCGTCAGGCACAGCTCGTCGAGCAGGTCGCGCCGGATCAGCGAGTCCAGCAGCGTCGGCCCGCCCTCGGTGAGGACGCGGCGCATGCCGCGCGCGCCGAGGGCAGCCAACAGGGCGGCCTCGTCCACCTTCTCGGGATCGTGGCCCGAGCAGTCGAGCACCTCGCACAGGCCGCTGAGCGCCCGGCGTGTCTGCTCGACCGCCGCGGTGCAGGTGAGCACCAGCGGCTGCACCTCGGTGCGGGTGAACACCGCCATGTCCCGGTTGAGGTGGCCCGATCCGGTCACGATCGCCAGCTGGGGGACCTCGCTTTGCCCGCGGGCCTGCCGGTGCTGACGCTGGGCGACGGACAGCTGCGCCCCGGAGTAACCCTCGATCCGCACGGTGCCCGCACCGACCACGATGACGTCGGCGAGTTCACGCAACAGGTTGAAGATCAACCGGTCGCCCGGGCCGCCCATGGCGCCGCTGCTGCCACCGGAGGTGGCCCCGCCGTCGACGCTGGCGATGAAGTTCGCCCGCACCCACGTCCCGTCGTGTGCGGGATAGCCATAGAGTCCGGGGAGGTCGCCCTCGTCGAGGCCGCGCACCGACCCGAGCAGCGACAGCGCGGCGCCAGAGTCGGGCATGGGTCTGATTGCAGCACGCCGCTACAGTGCCTGCATGCACGGGTCCACCTCCGCGGGCGTCGCGGGCGGCGTGGCTCACCTGGTCGATCGGCACCCGACGGTGTCGCCGGAGCGGCTGATCGCCCAATTGAGGCCGCCCCCGACGTTCGCCGACGTGAGCTTCGCGACATATCGGCCCGATCCGGCGGAGCCGACGCAGGCCGCCGCGGTGGTGGCCTGCCGCGACTTCTGCCGCCAGGCCGTCGAGCGTCGCGCCGGTCGCCGAAAGCTGTTGGGGCGGCGCGCGCGGCCACCTCGCCGTCGGACAGCGGCTGCGGCGCCGGCGGCAGGCCGCGGTGCCGGTAGTCGGGACCCTCGATCCGCACGGTGCCCGCACCGACCACGATGACGTCGGCGAGTTCACGCAACAGGTTGAAGATCAACCGGT
>NZ_LZKY01000178.1:0-11072 GCF_001673055.1 Mycobacterium sp. 1245801.1 | reverse complement strand
TCGCTCACCTCAACGAGCTCGTTGACCACGTGGGTGACAACGACGCGGTGTCGAACTTGCACGGTTCACCCGCCCCCAACACCGACCCAACCAGCCCGCACCTGCCAGCCGGCCAGACAACCCACAGCGCGACACCACCATCCTCCTCGTCATCGGTACCGCAACCTCACCACACCGAGCCAAACCCAGCCTCCCGCAGCGGGGATGAAGACCGACACGCAGCAGCGGAAGCAACTGCACCACAACGGCTCATCGACGCTGATGATCACGGCCAGCACCATCAGGTGCCCGCCGAAAGCGGGGGTGTAAGGACTCAATCGCCTTCGGATTCTGATCAGCCCGCGGTGCTTGATCCCCAAGCGCGAGATTCTGGACGGCGCGATGCTGACGCCCCGCACGACACAGCCGGGGTTTCTGCTCACTTCTTGAGTCGACCCACCCGGGAATCGACCGGGGTAGGCCACGAGCGATCGGTAGCACCGCAACCCACTGACACACAACATATTACGGATACAGAACAGCTAGTTGACCAAACGGGACTTACTGCGCGCCCAACCCTAACGGCCCGTGTCGAAACGCCATGGGTCTCGCGCACGGCGCAAGACGGTGATGGCGCGTCGACACCCTCGCCGCCCAGAAAGATGTCGGAGAAAGCTAAGGGCAAGCAGCGCGACCCCGGGCCGATCACCGAGCACAGCGATGACCACACGTCCGCCGCCGAGCCAGCCGCGGAGTCACGTCGGACAAATGACGAACTACCCACGCCGGCCCCAGGTCGCAATGAGAGCGCCGCGGCGGCGGGGTTGCATAGGGACGGTCCGCACCAGGGCGCTGACCAAACGCATCGTCGCGCCGACGATGACGAGTACGACGTCAACGAATTCAACTTGCTTGAACCCCTCCCGGCGTATTCCGATGTGCACGGGCATGCCTTGCCCGTTTCCTCGGACCCCGAGCTTGTGTTACGCGGCAGACCCGCGCCGCTGCCTCCTGCAGCCCAGGCGATGCTGGATGAGGTCCGGCGCAGGGTGGGGCAGTCGTCGGGCGACGCCTCACCTGGCGAGAGAGGTGAGGAACGAATCGCCCGCGCCTACGAAATCGTCTACAGCGGGCTACCAGAAGGGCTGCGTCGCAATTTCCTCAAGACGGGTTGGAGTCCCAGGGTTTTATACGAGTTGGACCAGCGGCTGCGTCGCCAACCTGGGACGGCGAGGGCTCCAATTACGGCGCCGAGCCCGGACACTGCTGAACCACACACGCCCGCTGGACTACCGCCCGATCCCACGAGGTTTGCCGGTCTGGCCGCGGGCGTTAGGGCCTTGCTGAGCGACAAGTTCCGCGATCTGCCCGCTGACGTTGACGACTGGATAGCGATCGCCTATGAGCAGCTACCGGCTGAGCAGCGTAAGCAGTTTCAGATGGGCTTTGACAGTGTGGCTGAACGGACGATATACGAAACGGTACGCGACCATCTTGACCGGCTGAAAGCGCCGCGGCGCAACCTGGGGAATTTACATCGGTTCATTCGCGTGATGCTCGGTACGACCCCAAAATCGGTGGACCCGACGCGATTCGGCATACCGGAGAATTGGAGCAGTGGGCCGCGGCCTGCTAAGCCTGAGCCCTACGCACCGCGGCGAGTTGACGCTACGGTCGCGCCCGCCGAGACATCACAGGGGGCGTCCTCAGCGGCAAGGTCGGCACCTTCGACCTACGACGACCATAAGATCTCAGCGGGTCCGCGGCCGGGCGAAACGTTGCGGGGGCTGCCCGAGCCACGGCCGTTGCGCCACGCCGAGCAAGCAGAACCCTCAGCGCATCAGCACGAGCCATCGGCCGCGAATGATCGCCCCTCGGGTCAAAGTCGAGGGACCCCACATTTCGCTGAGGCCTCGCGGTCCCGGCGTGACAACTCCGACGACTCGTCGGGGGCTGCCTCTGACGACAATAGGCAGCCAACTTTGAGTCGAAATAGGTGGTCGCCCAACATGTTTAGCGGGCCGGACCGAAGCCTGCTGGGTCAACTAACGACGGACGATCAAACTAGATGGGCGCCCCTGTCACACGGCAGCGGCTGGCCGGCAAGAGTGAGGGGTCCGCGACCGCCGGCAAATTTGCGCCACACGAGAGCCGGTAGTGAAACCGGCAACTATTACGCGTCGCAATCGGCAAGGCCGCAGCTGGATCCTCATGTAGGCCATGTGGGGCGTGGCGCCGGTGAACACTTACCTGAAGCGCCTGCCAGCAAGCCGTTGTTGGCGGCTATTCCGCACTCCGACAACACGATTGATGAGGTCCGTAGCTGGATCGGCGACATCAACCATGACGGCGATCCGAGTGCCCCTCGCCCGCCGGCGAGGCTACTCAACTGTGGGCCCGCGACACTGGCGGTGTTTGAACGATTGTCGGGCGCTTCGGGCCGGGCAGGCATCGAACGCCTGACCCCGGATGACATCGGTGCGGCCACCGGCCTACCTCTTGTTCCCCACACACGGCAAGGCATCGCTGAGCGCCTGAAAACCGCAGGCTCGGGCGCACATACCGTCGTCGCCATCAGATATCGCAACGGCCAAGTGCATTCCTTCAACGCTTATTACGACGGCCACGATGTCTACGCCCTCGACGGACAGCGCGGAACAACGCAGCCTTGGCCGCCAAGACTGGACCGACCAGCCAATCCGGTGCAGGCATGGTTTATGGGCGCACCATTCCACGGCGATCGGTCTATATTTGCTATGCCCGAAACGGCCAACGAATCCGTAGCCGGGGCGGATTCCACCCCGCACCGCACGTTAACCACCGGACATGGGCAGTCACGGTCGCGTGCTGGCGGTAGCCGGTTGCGACGGGTCAGGCCGAGGCGCCTTTCCGTGGCATCGTCGGAATCGGACTACGGTCAGAATCCGAGGTCGTGGTTTGCGCCCGATGAGGTGTTTGATCTGTCGCGCGATGTGTCCCTCGCTTCAACAGCGTCAGCCCATCACCATCAAGCCGAGTTGCCGCAGTTGCGGAACGACCAGCGTGACGAGTGGGCGCAACAGCTGAGTCAGCGAGCGTTCGGCGATGGGCCACCGTCGTCGACCCAAAGTGAGCGCGAGGGCACAGACAGAAACCGGCTTCGTGCGTGGGAGCGCTTTCGGGAGGCGTTCAATGCGCATCGCGATGCGTTGACTGCCCTCGATGAGGGCCGGGACACATCCTCGACCGAGCGGGCGCTAGCGAGCGCGCGCAACGAACTCGTGCGCTTGGGTTTGGATCCCGATGCGTTGATAGCGGACTACCGCGCGCGTATGGACGACGGTGACGGATGGGTTGTATCCGAAGATGGCACCCCGTATTGGGGACGGTATGGCGCGGCCGGGCTGCTGCTGCGCGCCCGAGGCCTTGATGGTTCACCGGTCGTGCTGCTCCAGCGCCGCGCTTCATGGACTGACCATGGTGGCACGTGGGGTCTTCCCGGAGGAGCCCGGGCCCGTTACGAAACCGTCGCGCAGGCTGCCATCCGGGAGGCGCACGAAGAAACCGGACTCAACAGGCATCTGGTGACTACGCGACTGCCCGTCGTTACCGCCAGGGCCAGCGGCATTGACTGGACCTACACGACCGTGATCGCCGACGCGCCATATCGGCTGGAGACGACACCGAACGATGAGAGCTCCGAACTGCGCTGGGTGCGCGAGGATGAGGTAGCCGACCTCAGCCTGCATCCAGGGGTTGCGGCCAGCTGGGACGCTCTACGCACGCTGATGGCCGATAAACCACTTCCTGCGCCGCGTCCCAGCGCGCAACTGGACCCTACCGTCGACCCGACTGATGTCGCGGACGCCTACTCTTCCCCGTCGGGCACCACTTTCTTCCGTACCGACAACGGTCCTCTCTACCGCTATGACACCCGGCCGCCCGGGATCATCTTCGAGCAAGGATTCGCATCGCAGGCACCACACTGGCTACCAGAGGCCGGCTGGGTTACGCCGACGACGCTCGTTTCCACCACGCGACACCCTCAGATCCCTCTGGATTTCCTTGATCCCGCCGAGTCGCGTGGACACCCGTTTCTTTACGTTATCGATGCGCCCGGCGGCGTCGACGTCAACGCGACAGGAGGCCTTGCCCGCCACGCTTACCAACAGGAAATCGCATTTCCAGGCGGGATCAGGAGGGAGAATGTTCTCGGCGCTCGGGAGGTTCTGTCACCAGGGTCCCTACGCGAGAATCCCGATGGAACTTTCGAGCGCACCGTCCCCCTATATGGGCCTTTTCAGGCGAACGAGCATTTCAACCCCGATTTGCCGAATCCTGCGCCCCCTGCGCCCCTAGGACGCATGGAGCCACCCAGCGGTCGAGCGACACCATCCACGAGTTCGTCTTTCTGGTTCGCGAACCCCAATAACTTGAATGTTCGGGCGGGTGACGAAAGCGACATCGACTCTGCTCCGCCCTCGTCCAGCGGCCACGTAACGCGTCCAACTCGAAGTGTTATGCATGGCTTGCCCGAGGCGGAATCGGGTGCTGGCGAGGGTGACCTCGTTGATCCGACGAACGACATGTCGACGCTCGCCGAGCCCGAGAGCCAAACAGATAGACAGTCAGCCGAGCTAATGCCTGTTCGAGCTCGCGGTACTCCGGCTCAGGAATCGCCCGCCGGCTCAGCCGAACATACAGTTCCGCCAATTCACGCACTTCACGTTCTAAACGATCGCGTGGTTGCGCCGCCAGGTTCGACAGGCGAACATGGCGCTCGCTCGACCGGTGAAGGGCTGGACGCGGGCGAGCGTCCGGCGCAATTGGGCATCGAAGACCCCGGTTCTCTCCCACCGGCGTATCGAGACCACCTCACGGCAGCGCCGGCGGAGTCCACCACCGATGCCCCTCCCGCCACGCTGCGGGACGGCGTCAAGCCACAGGAAGCGCCGAGCGCGCACCAGACGGACGCGGCGAACCGGCCCAATACCGATCCACCCCAGTCCGACCCGACGCGCCTCGAGCTGCCCAATCCCGTCCCCCAGCTGCCTGCGCGGATCGGGGACCACCTGGTGCTTGGCGGCCTTGATGTGGTCGAAGAATTCCGCTCCGGTTCTGGCGATCAGGGGCTTAGGCAGATCGAGCGAGTGGTGCGCGACCTCGGCGGTGACGAGGTGTGGGAGGCGAACCGGGCCGGGATCACGGCGATGTTCGGCGACGATGCGCTTAAACCCAAGATCCCTGGCATGTTGCGCGGCGGTCGCCAGCCCAGGCACGTCATCAAGATCGGGGCGAAGGAGACCCTGACCATCGAGTTGCAGCTGGACGGCGCCGACGAGCGCTCAGCACTGAAGTTCAAAGAGCAGATCGACAGCTACGAGTTCGAGCACACGTCTGACTCCAGCAATGCTGTCGGCTCCTTCGAAGAGCGCCGCGTCACGTCTTACTGGGCCCTGCAAGGCAACGTAAGCCATCCGAAAGCGAGCGACACCGCGAACCTGATCCGCCCCCGGGTGCACGATGTGGCGTTGACCGAGCAGCGTGTCGACCGCCAGATCAGCGGTGGCCAGACCAACGAGCCGGGCACCCGCTTTCATGGGAACATCCAGGCGGTTATCAGCTATAAGGCAAGCGGCTTTTCCAACACCCCGAGTCCAAGTCGGCTCGACTACCACGTCGAAGTGGTCGTGCCCACCCGCGACGTCGACGACCACAGCGCGAACGATCCGGACGGGTCCGGCGGTCCGCCGAGAGTGCAATTTACCCACGCGCTGAGCGGGTCCGACATCGTCAACAACCTGTGGTTGCGGCCGGATGACCCGCCGCCTCCTGCCGCCGCTCACCCGGGCCGGCGGGGCGGCAACGGGCGGATCGAGCGCATGCGGGCTGCCCTCGCCATGGCCTACCGCAAGTTGACCAGCCGGAGTACAAGCGGACCGGTCGAGGACGCGCCGCATCCGCCGCCAGAGCATCCGATCACCGGAGAGAACCACCAACCGCGGCGCCCGGCTCGAGGTCCCGAGGTGCAGACCGTGAAAGGCTTTGTCGAGAGCGAGCCGATGCGGGATGCTTTCACCAAGGCGTACGGCAAGCTGGCCGACCAGGCGATGCTAGAGACCCAGGACTGGCTCACCGTCGAGCTCTTGCAGGCCAACCTGCACGGCATGACCAATAAGCAGCCGCTGATCCTTGAGTTTCAAGGCGTCCCGGGGGCACGGTTGGAAGTCCATGCGTTCGTGGAGCCGCTGGGCGCCTCGTCGAACCCGCGCGATACCCGAAATCCCGTGGTGGGCAACGCCGGTGGCACCGGCTCCGGCCCGCAGCGAATTATGCGCGCGACCGGGTCGACCAAGAAGACCGAGTTCCACTACGGGACCGAGACCGACTTTGTTCGGGTGCACCAAGACGTGGTGGCTCGATCGTGGCAGCTGCCGATACCCGGCAGGTTCCGCGGGCAGGACGGGACACACCCGAGTCCGGAAGGTGGCCTGGACGCCACGCATACCCGCGGCCAGACCCGCAACGAGACGGATAGCAGCCAGTTCCGGGTCCGCAACACGTTGAAGCATCCGGCGCCCGGGCAGGGCTGGCACGGGCAGGCTCGGCTCCGGTTTCGGATGCACGCGCCGGGTTCGGTCCCGGTGTCATCGGCTGGGCGTGATGAGCGGTCCACCGCGGCCCTGTTCACGGGCGCGGTGCACGAGACCCGTGTCTTCTTCGACAGGGCGAGGGTGCTCTTCACGGCGCCGGCGCCCCGGCCGGGCTTAGCGCCTCGGCGCGGCAAGCGGTCTGATCCGCTTGGCGGGGCGGTGGTGGAAAAGGTGGCGGTGCACGAGACCCGCGCCGAATTCGACGTGCTGATGGAGAAGTACGAGACCGATCCGCACGATGACTACCGGGACCAGAAGGTATGGGCGCCGCCGGACCGGATTTGGGGCGACGGGCCGCCGCCCGAGCGTAGATCAGTTGCAGAGTCCCCCTGGTGGCGACTGGGCACTGGTCACCGCGTCGTGCAGGGCAAGGGCGGCGAGCCCGAGCCCGCGTATCAGCCGGCGACACCGGTGATCCCGCGCGGCGAGAACCGGGAAAACGCCGTGCCGTTGAAGGGCCTAGGCAGCATGGACCGGGTCACCAACCTCGACATCAGCGGCTTACGCGGCATGCTCGACTCGATGGGCCGGCGGGCCTTCGGCAGCGACTGGAACGAACACGCCCCGGATGTCTGGTCCTGGTATCACCTCCATCGTGTGCGCGGCGCTCTGCCCGCGATGACCCAGCACAGCCCGCTGACACGGATCCTGTCTTCTGGGCGGCTGTCCAAGACCAAAGTCGCCCTGACCGCCGACATCGAGAGGCTCACCTTCAAGCGGGTGATCAACACGCTGTCCAGCCCGAGTGCCGAGCTGACCAGGGGCTCGACGTCCACGCTGGACAGGAACACGCAGACGTCCGTCCAGGGGGCACTCGGTGGCCGTGGCGGTGACTTCAACGACGGAATGGTCTTGGCCGAACCTATTGCCGGTGTGTCCCGGTTCGTCCGCGACGCCGAACGCGTGCGCAACCAGGAGCGCGTGGCCGTGGGGACCAAGTTCGACCAAGACATGGCCGTTTTCGAGGGCTGGGTGCGGCTCGACGGCACTATGACCGGCTCGGTGTCCACGGTGCACGAGTCTGGCCTGTTCTCGGTCGAGATCGCGATTCCCCTCACCGAGTTGCAGGGCTGGCGGATGCACGATGACGCTCTGCCGCCCACGTTCACCAAGGACATGCCCACCGGGTTCATCGACAAGCCCGCTGAGCGTGACCCAGCCGGCCAGCTCGGGGAGAGCCCGTCCTCCGGTGGCTTTCCCGATCGGCGCTCGTTTGAGACGGCGCTGGCGTCTCGCCGAGGGACCTTAGGGACGATCGACAGCACGACCCCGCTGCGGCCGCATCGCGAGGAGACATTCGATGCCGACCCTGAGGCTGCACCGTCGACGCGCCGCCGGCTGCACCCGCGGGAGATCAGCTACATTGTCGACCCGGACAACAGGGACCCCGACGCCGTTGCGCTCGCGGAGAGCCCGCCCTCCGGTGGCGTTCCCGATCGACGCTCGTTCGAGACGACGCTGTCGTCTCGCCGAGGGACCTTAGGGACGATCGACAGCACGACGCCGCTGCGGCCGCATCGCGAGGAGGCATTCGACGCCGACCAGCTCGCGGAGGACATCCACACTGGGCCGACTCCTGAGGCTGCACCGCCGACACGCCCCCAGCTCCACCCGCGGGAGATCACCTACATTGTCGACCCGGACAACAGGGACCTCGACGCCGTTGCGCTCGGGGAGAGCCCGTTCTCCGGTGGCGTTCCCGTTCGGCGCTCGTTCGAGACGGCGCTGTCGTCTCGCCGAGGGACCTTGGGGACGATCGACAGCACGACGCCGCTGCGGCCGCATCGCGAGGAGACACTCGATAGCGATCCGGTCGACTACGAGCCGGCCGACGGTAAGTCCCCGGGACTTACCGACATCGCTGACGGTACGGTGCCCGCGCGCGAGCCCGACCCGGTGCCGCAGCGCACGATGGAGTGGACGCCGCCGTCTCGGCAGCCACACGGGGAGACGCCGCGACCGCCCGAACACGCGCTGCGGGCCGGCTGGCATCCCTCCGACATGCTGATCGGCGTCGACCCGAAAAGCGGCCTAGTGGAGGCGATCCGCAACGATCTGGGCCCGGCCCTGGGCAGCCGCCTGGATGACGCGATGGCTGGCGTGTCGGACGAGTTCGGCCCGGATGTGCTGATCGCCAAGCTCACCCACGAGTCGGGCCGGGTGTGGAGCCATGACATCCCGGTGGCCGGCGGCAAGCTCACCGTCAAAATGCGACCGACCCGCGACCCCCACTACGACTACATCGGCCCGTCGAAGGCCTTTGAGACCGACCTGTCGGTCGAGTCGCAGTCATCGACCGGTCAAATCCGCGGCGACGTGCTGCGAAGAGTGTTAGGCGGCCGGATACAGATTCCCCTTCCGCACACCTCGCTAAGCACCCAGCTAACCCATACAGCCTCGATACGCCCAGCCGCCAGCGTCAGCAGTGACCTCATCGCCAAGGTGGACTTCCAGAACTCGGACGTCTCGAACGTATCCGGCGAAACCGAGGACCGGGTCCCGATGAGGATGAGGACGGTCGACCAGCATCACTTGTTCCGGCAGCCGATCCGCTTCGACATCAGCTACGAACAGTCCGTGGACGGCAAGCCCATCGAGGGCATTCCGCAAGCGCCGCAACCGGTCTGGCTTAGCGGCGTCTTCTCGTACGCGAAGGGCGTCCCGACCCCGGGCGAGCGCCTGTCCGGAAAGCCGCAGCTCGCCGTTGACCAGATCGTCGATAAGGTACGTCCGCACCGTGCCGCGGCCGACACCCCCGCGCGTGCTGCGCCCGAGGCGGGCACCGGGGGAGCTCCCGGCGAGGACATCGTCGCGACCCACATCCTGGACTTGCTCAGCGACAGCGGCACTGCGGCGTTCGGCGACCATTGGCCGATGGTGCGCGCTGAATTGGCAGCGCACGTCGCAACGATGCCCATCCAGAACGCTTTGGGCCACTACAGTCGCGGCGGCAGCGCGACCATCGACCTTAAGTCGGTGCCCGGCGGCACAGTCGTGCTCCGCGCCCACGTCGATACCCTGCATCGCGCGGAGTCCAACGACACCACCGAGTTCTATAGCGGCGGCCAGCAGTCCATGTCGAGCAGTGTCTCGAGACAGGAAACCGGTAACTGGGAGGGTTATGTCCAGGGGCAGGGTGACGTCTTGCCCTCCAGCGGCCCCGTCAGCCTCTCGCTGGTTGCCCGCCTCCTGGGTGCCTTCGGCCACGAGACGGTTGATACCCAGACTGAGAACTCGGCCAGCGGTGTCCTCTTTCGCCAGAAGGTGGATCCGGTCACCCGTGTCGGCACGGCCACCATCGACGCGGAGATGCGTCCGCCGGAGGGCAGCACCAGTAGCGTCGGCACCGCACAAATTGACTTCGTCACCCGTGAGTCACCACCGGAAGCGACAGCGCACCTGCGGTACGAGCCCCGCGTCGGAGTCATCCGCAACGACCAGCCCCCGCACGCCGGGCCAGGCGCCCGCAGTGGCCCCGACGCCTCGGCGCCCGGCGGCGGCGAACGCCACGAAGCGCAACCGAACCCCACCGACGCCGGTTTGCCTACGCGCGGACTCAGCTCCCATAGCATCGCCAAGGTCGTCGACGGCGCAAGGTTTCGTGCCGACATCCGTGCCCACCTCGCCGCGTCGACGCAGGCCAGAATGCGGGACCTTAGCGGCGAGCTGGACAGTTACCTCAGCGACAACCGCCTCGCCAACAAGATTCCGGCGATGACCCGCGTCGTCGACGACGACGGGGTTGAACTTTTCCGCCACGGAACGTTGCGCATCACCGGCCGCGCCGATGTCCAAAACCTCGAATATCGCAAGATCGAGCGCAAAGGTGGCAACACCTACGTGGTCAACGACGTCAATCAGAGCCGGCTGCGCCAGCTGTTCAAGACCCGTCAGGGCGGTGGACGGGCGCTGTTCGGTCCCCAGGCGCATTTGCCCGGGTTCCAAGCCGCGGCGCGGGTTGGCGGTGGCTTCACCGGGCGCAGGCGCTTTGGTCCGACGTATAACCACGGCGGCCGGGTCGCCGCGAACGCCAAGTTCGCCGGCAGTTACGCGGTCTTCGATGGCACCACTCGCATCACCCTGACGGTGCACGACGGCGACACCCGTCACCCGCTACCCCCGGTGGATATCCACGGACCGATCCGCATCCCCGAAACCGAAACCCAAGCCGTCGATGCGCCGCCCGCGGAACCGGGACCGTCTACCACCGCGGCAGGACACCTGCGGGAAGAGACACCGGCCCACCAGCCCGAAGAACCAAGCCCATCCAGCGCACCGAACGACGAGGTGCCCACCGCCGCCCCACACCACGACTCGGGACCGACCACAGCCAGTGACGTCAGCACCCCAAGAGACGTCAGCACCGCAGAACGACCGGATAGCGGTGGTCGCGCTGATCATGGCCGCGGCACCGGGCCGGGCGACGATTCTTCGGCACATCACTCCCAGGTGTTGGAGTCC